>JAOAIS010000026.1 GCA_026414575.1 Aquificaceae bacterium
TTTGATTTCTGCCTAATTTTGCATTCTTCCGATTGTTAGACCCTACAACTTATGTTTAAAAACATGAAGGCTTTTAATTTATTAGCCACCTTTTATATTAATCTCTTGAGCCTGCGCAAGGCGCTGGATTTGCCCATGATAGTCTTTAAGGGTGGTATATTCATATTAAACTTTGCTTGGTCTTTTTGTCCATCAATCTGCTTTTCTATGTTCAGCAACAATGGAGTTCTTATCCCACATTTCTATCTTTTCTGCCTTTCCTTGCTGTTTTACATCTCTCCGCTTTTTATTCTTTCTTATATAAATGAGCACTAAAACATAATTTCCTATAGGGTCTTATAGGTTCTGTGCAGTGTTCAAGTTGAAAGCCTTTTTATTGCGTCTTTGGCGGAAGTGTTCTGCGGTCTTATTAGTGCTGGATGCTTGCAAAGCCTAACTGGCTTTTATATATTGTTTTTTGGTTTCAGCATATCTCTGGTCAATGGGGTTCTGTTTTCTTTGCACCAGCTTCGTGCTATATCGCCTAAAGCTTCTGCTTATGTGGAATATTGTCTTACATACTAATAACTCTCTAAATCCACCAAAGCAAAAAAGCTACAGCATACACACCTCAAAGAGCCATTTCCCAAAAAGTGGCAAACATAGAGTATATCAGCAATAAAGATTTAGCTTTTTCCTCAGACTTAATCGGAAATTGAGCCACACATTTCTACGGCCAAAAACCCACCAGCGAAAAGATAAAAGTTTATAGAGTGCTTTGAAAGCAGGTCAATAAAGGGCGTAGTTTTGATAAGCGATAGTAAGGCGAGAAGTTACGAAGGCGTGCAGGAAGCTGGTAAGGGGGCAAGTATAAGATGGGACAGTTTGTGAGAAGGTAAAGGGGACACAAAGCTTTATAAACAGAACTGGGGATGTAGGAACTTGTCAGGCTTTTGCGATGGTGCTTTTGAAGCTAAGTTCTTATACTTTTTACCTATAATGTAGAATTGTTGTCACATGCTTATTGGAGAATTTTCAGATGTTCTTGCCTAATGTGGTGCCCGTCTTTTCTCATATGTGTTATGATATTCCAGATATGAGAATAGCCTTCTTGAAGTATGGAGAAAACCTAGGTATCAGCAGGCATGCCACTGCCTTACTTGAAACCTTCAAGAGACAGGGCGCGGAGGTTCAAACCCTGGACCTTTCTGAAGGTGAGCTTCAGGACAGGGTAAACCAGCTAACGGAATTTTCACCCACCTTTGTCCTTGACCTAAACGGCTCTTGCGTCATTTTTGGGGAAAGGGAAGGACAGAAACTCCCCATCTTTGATGCCTTTGGTTATGTGCATGTAAGTCTTTTTACCGATGAGCCCCTTTTCCATTTTCCTGTTCTCCTTGACCTTCAAAAGTCTAACAATTTCCTACCCGTGGTTACAGACCTCAAGTACGCGGATAGCATTAAGTTTCTCGGACACGAGAGGGGAACCTTCTACATAACTCCCTTTATAGACCCATTCCAGATGCCGGAGCCCTCAGAAGAAAAGGATATAGATATAGTCTTTTTAGGACCGGTGGTAGACCCTAACATATTGGCACAGCAGGCGGTTCAAAATCTCAAAGAGAGTTTTGTGCCCTATTTTTTTGAAGTGGGTGAGTTTCTCTTCAGAAACCCGGAGGCGCACCTTCTTTATGCCAGCGAGTATCTTTTTTCCATGTTCAACCAGAGTTTTCAAGAGGAGTTTTTAAAGTGGAGACAGGAGAACCCGCATGATTATCTAAGGCTTCTGAACGACATAAGCCTTTATGCCACAGCTAAAAAAAGATGGTTCATGCTGAGTTTCCTTGAGGGTATAGACCTTAAGATAGTTGGTGTCTTTGAAGGCGAGTTGAAAGAAGGCCACCAGCACTTAAGCATAAGCGACTGGACAGAGGCCTTAGAGTTAATAGGAAGATCCTGCATGACTATACTAACCTTTCCCCATGCGGTGCCTACGGGCATAGGCTTTGTTCCTCTGGAGGTTGCCTTTATGGAGAGTGCTCCTTTTATTGACCTAAGGGCTACACTTCCTGGGTTCTTTGCGCCCGACAGTGAGGTTATAAGTTACATGCCCCTTGACAGGGCGGACATAGAAGAAAAGGTGGTCTATTACTTAGAAAACCTTCAAGAAGCAAAAGAAATAGGCAAAAGGGCAAAAGAAAGGGTGCTTCGGGGTTATGGACCAGAGGATAGGGCGAGCTTTCTCTATCAGATGTTTCAGGACCTGCTGTCTCAGGCACAGGCCGTCCAGCAAAAGACCACAGATTAATGTTTCCTACCTTCGGCACTTTGGTGAATGCTGGCCTTGTGTTGGCGGGTAGCCTTGTTGGGTTGAGATTTGCCCATCTGATACCGAACAGATTAAAAAGCACAGTTATGCATGGCATAGGCTTGTTTACTCTCCTTTTGGGTGTAAAACTCCTTTCAGAGAACAAGCCAGAGCTCCTAAAGGTCTTCTTTCTGATTGTGGTTGGTTCTTTGCTTGGCAGTCTCCTTAGACTGGAAGAGAGGCTTGAAGGAGTGGCCCAGAGGTCCTCGGAGCTTTCTAAGGGTTTTGTTTCCGCGTCTTTACTTTTTACCGTGGGTCCAATTACTCTTATGGGTTGTATCCTTGAGGGGGCAAGGGGCGACAGCTCCCTAATAGTTTCCAAGGCTCTTATGGATGGCTTTTCTTCTATCTTGCTCTCTTCCTCTCTCGGAAGGGGTGTTCTCCTCTCCGCCTTTTATGTGTTGCTCTTTCAGGGCTTTATAACCTTACTTGCCTACTTTTATGGTGAGTTTTTAAGTCAGCAGTCCATAGCAAATACCCTTTTTGTGGGCGGGGGTCTTATGGTGCTTACAGCTCTCAAGCTGTTGGATGTGTTAAAGGATGTGAAACTTTTGAACTTCATGCCTGCCTTACTTTTTGCCCTTTTTGTTTGAGTTAGTCTGTTAGGTAAATGAGCTCGTTCATCTGGTATATCTTGCCCACTATGGCTGGAGAGAGTCTTTCTTCTAAGGCTCTTGCCACTTCTTCTTCCTGCTTTAGCAGGTTGTAGTTGGTGGTTATCAGGGTGCTTTTAAAGAAGTTGTACCTGTGGCTTATTATGTGGGAGAGGGTTTCTACCCTCCAGTCGGAAAGCCTTTCGCTACCCAAATCATCAAGCACCAACAAGGGGATATTAAGGAGTAAGTTCATAAGCTTATGGTATCTGTTAGAGCCTGCATAGCTCTGAAGTCGATAAAACAGGTCCTTGGTGTCGAAGAAAAACCCCCTTACCTTCTTTAACTTGTATACACCCTTGAGGACAGCTACCGCAAGGTGCGTCTTCCCCATCTGGGGAGGCCCTACCAACGTCAAGCCCTTACCCTCTTGGGGTTCAAAACTGTGGACATAGTACAGGCATGCCTCAAGGGCTCTCTTTTGGGAGGGAGAAACAGCTCTGTAGTTATCAAGGTCTGCCCCCAGAAACCTTGGAGGTATGTTGAGATACCTCTGGAGGTTGATGCCTTCATACCTGCAGGAACACAGCTCCAAAAGGCCCCCCCTATCCACGAAACCGCTTCCTTGACATACTTCACAGGTCATCAGAATAAAATATAGGCAATGCCAACTTTCCTACTGACCAACGACGATGGTTATTTTTCTGAAGGCATAAGGGCGCTGAGGGAGGAACTTAAAAGCCTTGGAAGGGTTGTTGCGGTAGCACCAGACAGAAACCTCAGCGGTGTAGGACATGCCCTTACCTTTTCCCAGCCCTTGAGGGTGAGAAGGGTAGAGGAGGACTTTTGGACGGTGATTGGTGGCACTCCGGCGGACTGCGTGCATCTGGGCTATTACCTTTTCCTTGATGGCAAAAAGCCAGACCTTCTTTGCTCGGGCATCAATGAAGGACCAAATCTTGGAGAGGATATTACCTACTCGGGCACCGTCTCTGGTGCAATGGAGGGTAGGATTTTGGGTATTCCGTCCGTCGCCTTTTCGGCCTTTGGTAGGGATGAGGTGGATTTTAGGGAAACGGCAAAAGTGGCAAAGGAAATAGCGCTTAAGGTTCTCGAAGGAGGTATTCCAGAGGACACTTACCTTAATGTTAACATTCCTAACCTTCCAAGAGAGGAAATAAGGGGTTTTCTTCTTACCCGTCAGGGTAGGAGGGCTTACAAAGAAAAGGTTCTAAAACTTTTAGACCCCTCTGGTAGACCCCTTTACTGGATAACTGCGGAAGAGTTTGGATGGCACTTGGAAGAAGGCACAGATTATTGGGCGGTCTATCACGGGTTTGTTTCCATAACTCCCCTACAGCTTGACCTTACCAACTATAAGGCTTTTGAGAAGTTGAGGACTAAATTCTAATTTATGAGGGTGGAAGGAGGACAACCTCAAGAATATGCCTATCATAGGGCTTTGCAACAACTCAGACTTATAGAACAAAAGGTAAAAGCTCACGAGATGGCTCATAAGGCTGTTGGTGGTCCCTACGCAGGTGCAGTGCAGTATAGCTACACATACGGGCCCGATGGCAAGCTTTACATAACGGGCGGTGAGGTGTCCATAGACCTATCGGAAGAGTCAAGCCCGGAGGATACCATAAAAAAGATGCAGGTAGTGCGTGCCGCAGCCCTTGCGCCGGCAGACCCATCGCCTCAGGACTACCGCGTTGCCATGCAGGCAACCATGAAGGAGATGAAGGCAAGGTTGGAATTGCAGATGCAAAGAAAGGAGACTGAAGGCTTTGAATTGAAGGTATAATATAGCTTTATGCTTGCCAGAAGAGTTTCCCATCTAAAGCCTGCCCCCACCCTTGCCCTAACCGCAAAGGTGAACCAGCTAAAAGCAAAGGGAGTGGATATAGTTGGTTTTGGAGCAGGCGAGCCGGATTTTGATACGCCCGACTTTATAAAGGATGCCTGCGAAAGGGCCCTAAAAGATGGAAAGACCAAGTATGCGCCCCCCGCTGGCATACCTCAGCTCAGAGAAGCTCTTGCGGAAAAACTTCTAAAGGAAAACGGCATAAAATACAGCCCCTCTGAGATTGTGGTTACCGCGGGAGCTAAGATGGCTCTTTTTCTTATCATGCTCGCTTTACTTGAGGAAGGGGACGAGGTTCTCTTACCTTCACCTTACTGGGTTACATACCCAGAGCAGATACTCCTCTGCGGTGCAAGGGTGGTAGAGGTGCCCCTCAGGGAGGAGGAGGGTTTTGTTATTAGTGCGGAGATGTTAAAGGATTACATAACGCCAAGAACAAAGATGCTTATCCTCAACTCACCTTCCAACCCCACCGGTGCTGTTGTTTCGGAAGAGGAACAGAGAAAGATAGCGGAGCTGTGTCTTGAAAATAGGGTGTTTATAGTATCCGACGAGTGCTATGAGGCTTTTTTGTATGATGGAGAGAAGTTTGTGAGCCCTGCGAGCTTTTCTAAGGAAATAAGGGAGATAACCTTCACCGTTAATGCCTTTTCTAAGACTTATTCCATGACTGGCTGGAGAGTTGGTTATGTGGCATGTCCAGAAACCTATGCAAAAGTCATTGCAGACCTCAACAGCCAAAGCATATCCAATGCCACAACCTTTGCCCAGTACGGAGCCCTTGAGGCTCTCATAAACCCCCAATCCAAAGAGTTTGTAAAGAACATGAGAGATGCCTTTGAGAGGCGAAGGGACTTGGCTTACCATCTTCTTAGGGAAATTCCAAGTGTTGATGTTGTAAAACCCAAAGGAGCTTTTTACATTTTCCCAAATCTTACCTACTACTCGCAAAAGCTTGGTTCTGACCTTGCCCTTGCGGAATACCTCATAGAGAGGGGAAAGGTGGCGGGCGTTCCAGGGTCGGCCTTTGGAGCGGAGGGCTACCTGCGACTGTCCTACTGCGTATCCGAAGAGACCATAAGGGAAGGCTTAAAAAGGTTGATGGAGGCTCTTGAGGGACTTGAAGGTTGCTAACCTAAGGCGTGGGTAGGTTATAATCTATTTACATGATGGAAGGCAAGCCTGAAATAGAAGAAACCCATCAAGAAATAGACCCAAGAGACCAGAGGATAAGGGAGCTGGAGGAGAAGGTCTCAAAGCTTGAACAGACAACTAGGGCGGTAAACCAGAGGTATGTGGATCTCCAGAGGGAACTGGAATATTTGAGGGAAAGGTATAGGAAGGATATGGAGGAGCTCAAAAAATATGGACATGAAAAGCTGGCCTTTGACCTTCTTGAGATAGTTGATAACTTTGAGAGGGCCTTTGGATACGGTGGGACAGATTTGGAGGGCTTTAAGAAGGGTTTTGAACTCATATACAGGGAACTCTTGAGAATACTTGAGAAATACGGAGTAAGGGAGATGGACTTGCTGGGTAAGGAGTTTGACCCCTATCTTGCTGAGGCGGTTGACCGGGAATACAGCGAGGATGCTCTACCCAACAGGGTGCTAAGGGTAGAGAGGAAAGGCTACCTTCTACACGAGCGAGTCCTCAGACCTGCCAAGGTGGTAGTTTCCTACACTGAAGAGGAAATAACCTGATGGAAATTCGTTTCAAGGACTTTTACAGAAGACTTACACCCTTTAAGGACGAGAGCATGGAAAAGCTCCTTGAAGAGCAGGTAAACCAATGGGTAAAGCTTAATAAGCCTAAGATAATAGGGGTAGAGACCCTTTGGGAGAGAAATTCTCATGTTTCTGTGGGCGTAAGAGTATGGTACATGCAGGAATAAAAAGAAGGGCCTGCATATTCATCGATGGAGCAAACTTATACTTCCTTCAGAAGGACATACTTCACCAGCGTATTGACCTTATCAAACTTGTAAACTACTTCAGGGTAGAATTCGATATATACAATACCTTCTTCTACCTTGCTTACAAAGAAGGTGACGAAAAGCAAGAAAACTTTATAAAGCTTCTCTCCTTTAGCGGTATAACGGTAGTAAAAAAACCCATAAAACAGCTAAAGGATGGCACATACAAGGGAGACCTTGATGTAAACCTCACCATAGACGCTCTCCTTACCAAGGACAACTATCACACCGCCATACTTTGTACCGGTGATGGCGACTTTGAAAGGCTCGTTTGGACCTTGAGAAGCTTTGGCAAGGAAATTGTGTGTCTTTCTGTAAAGGAGGCAACCGCTGTGGAGCTTGTAAACGCCTGCGACCGCTATATAGACCTCAGAGATCTCATTCCCCTGATAAGGCTGGAGGAGAGGGAATGAAGTTTCTCGTGGTTGGCGTGGGTGCCTTGGGCAGCACCTATCTTGCTTTCCTTACCAGAGCTGGCTACAGAGCGGTAGGCCTTTTGAAGAAGGGAAAGATTCTTAATACTATAAGGGTTGATGGTATATGGGGCAGTTTTGAACAGGAAGTAAAAGCGGTGGACAGCCTGGAGCTCTTGGACGTTGAGCCGGACCTTATACTACTGACGGTAAAGAGCTACGACACAGAAGAAGCCCTAAAAAACATAGAGCCTCTAAGGAACAGTGATAGCCTCCTCATGGTAGCCCAGAACGGCTATGGCAATTACGAGAAAGCTCTAAAGACCTTTGGGGAAGGCAGGGTTATCCTTTCGAGGGTTATATTCGGCGCAAAGTTAATTGCCTGGGGACATGTGAGAGTGACGGTGTGTGGTGACGATGTGGTATTGGGGGACCCTTTGGGGGTTATGGACAATAAATGGCTTGAGCATATTGCAGGTATTTTTAAAAGGGCGGGCATACCAACAAGACACGAAAAGGAGGTTTACAAGTATCTATGGGACAAAATACTTTACAACTGCGCCCTGAACCCACTAGGTGCGATTTTTGAAAGAACCTACGGAGAGCTCGCAGAAAATCCCTACACGAGGACTCTCATGGATGCTGTAATAGAGGAAGCCTTTGAAGTGATAAGGGCCTGTTCCATATCTACCTTTTGGAATTCTTCCGAAAGCTACAAAAAACACTTTTATGAAAAGCTTGTACCACCTACCAAGGGTCACTACCCCTCCATGCTGGATGATGTAAGAAGAGGTAAAACGGAGATTGACGCCCTGAATGGGGCTCTTGTTAGCCTTGCAAGGGAAAAAGGCCTCCTATTACCCACAAACGAGTTCATCCTTAAGCTCATAAAAGCCAAGGAACTATTTAATTCAGGCTCAGTCAACCTTTAGCACCGTAAGGAAGGCTTCCTGAGGAAGTTCTACTCTGCCGAACTGTTTGAGTCTTTTCTTGCCTTCCTTTTGCTTTTCAAGGAGCTTTTTCTTCCTTGTTATATCTCCACCGTAACACTTGGCGGTTACATTAGCCCTGAGGGGCGGTATTCTTTCGGAGGCTATAATTTTTGTGCCTATACCTGCCTGCACTTTTACTTCAAAGAGTTGACGTGGTATCACTTCTTTGAGTTTTTCCACTAGCTGTCTTGCCCTTCTGTAGGCTTTGTCCCTGTGGACTATGAAAGAGAGAGCATCCACGGGCTCGTTGTTTATAAAGATGTTGAGCCTGACAAGGTCTTCTTCTCTGAACCCAATAAACTCATAATCGTAGGAGGCATACCCTCTTGAGACACCCTTTATCTTGTCGTGAAAGTCCATTATGACTTCGCTAAGGGGCATTTCGTACTCAAGAAGAACTGTGTTTGTGTCTAAGTAGATGAATTTTTTCTGCTCTCCCCTTTTTTCCTGACATAGGTTCATGATGCTACCCACATAGTCTTTTGGTGTTATTATGGTCATGAGTACAAAGGGCTCTTCCAAGCCCTCTATCACACCCCAGTTTTCAGGCAGTTCTGACGGATTTCTTATTTCCTTGGTTTGACCATTTTTAAACCTGATTTTGTACACAACGCTTGGGGCTGTGGTTACTATGCTGATGCCGTATTCCCTCTCAAGTCTTTCTTGAACTATTTCCATGTGAAGAAGTCCCAAAAAGCCTACCCTAAAGCCTAACCCAAGGGCTGGAGAGGTCTCGGGTTCAAACTGAACCGCCGCATCATTTATGGCGTACTTTTCCAAGGCATCCCTTAGCTCCTCGTAAGTATACCCCTCTGATGGGTATATGCCTGCGTAGACCATTGGTTTGACAGGTCTAAAGCCCGGCACAGGCTCTGACGCTGGGCTTCTGGCATCGGTTATGGTATCACCCACCCTTATATCCCTCACATCTTTGATGGAAGCCGCTATATAGCCCACATCTCCGGCAGAGAGTTTTTCAAGCTTCGTCATCTTAGGCGTTTGGGCTCCTACTTCTGTCACCTCAAATTCTTTGCCCGTAGAAAAAAGCCTTATGCGTGTTCCCGGCTTTACATCGCCGTCAAAAACCCTAACAAAGGCAACGGCACCCCTGTAGGGGTCGTAATAAGAGTCAAAGATTAAAGCCTTTAGTGGCTTGTGGCTATGCCCCTTGGGGGATGGTATCCTTTTGACGATAGCCTCTAATATATCCTCTATGCCTATACCCTCCTTGGCAGAAGCCAATATTACTTCCTTGGAGGGAAGCCCCAAAACCTCTTCTATCTGCCTTTTTACCCTCTCTGGGTCTGCTGCCGGCAGGTCTATCTTGTTTATAACTGACACTATCACTAAGTCCTGTTCTACCGCCTTCCAGAAGGTGGCAACCGTCTGGGCTTCTATACCCTGCGTGGCATCTACCAAAAGTAGGGCTCCTTCACAGGCAGCGAGGGCCCTTGAGACCTCGTAAGAAAAGTCTACATGGCCCGGTGTATCAATAAGATGCAACGTATAGGTTTCTCCATCCCTTGCTTTGTAGAACATTCTTACAGCTTGCATTTTTATTGTGATACCCCTTTCTCTTTCTATTTCAAGGGTGTCTAAAATTTGTTCCTTCATATCTCTTCTTGAGACTGCTCCTGTGAACTCTAAGAGCCTATCCGCAAGGGTGGACTTGCCGTGGTCCACATGGGCTATTATGGAAAAGTTCCTAACCCTTTTCATACCTCTGGTAATATTTTAATTTAGTAGGCTTTTTTTGTCTTATTTAATTTATTTAATTTTATGCTTATAGCCTTATATAAGCCTTACTTATAAATTATATAAGAAATTTCTATTGACTGCATGTTTTTAAGTCTGTATATTAAGACCACGGTATGCGAAAAATTTTATTATGCGTGTTTTTGGGTTTTTCTTTGGGTTTGGCTGACTGGTATAATAACCCTAGGGTGGGTATTGAAAAAGCCCAGAAAGACAACAAAATGGTTGCCTTCTACTTTTTCAGTAACTTTTGCCCATACTGCGCTCAGATGGAAGAATTCGTGCTTAATCAAGAAGAGGTGCAGAAAAAGCTCGAAAACTTCGTGGTAATAACTCTCAACATTTCATCTGAAGAGGGTGGTAAATGGGCTAGAAAGCTTGGAGTCCCTGGAGTTCCTACCATGGTTTTCTATGACCCAAAACAGGATAAACCCGTTGGAATCCTTTTTGGTAGTAGACCAAGGGGTGATGTGATTAATTACATAAATGGTGTATGTAAAAAGCATAACATTAGGGCATGCTAAAAACTTTAAAGGAGGTATAAATATGGACAGAAGGAAGTTTATGGCTCTATCAGCGTTAGCGGTTGTGGGTTTTACTCTGGCCCCCATCCTTCAGCCAGCCTTTGGCTCCACACCAAGACTTGAAGATGAATTGCAGAGGAGGCTTGGTGTAAGGTTGGCGCAAATCAAGGAGGTTGCGGACATTAAGCTGACAGCACCTACCATAGCAGAGTCTGGTGCCAATGTGCCCATCACTGTCGAATCCACAATACCCATAGACAGGGTTGAGCACCTATGGGTTTTTGTGGACAAGAACCCCGTGCCTTGGATAGCGGATGTAAAACTCACACCAATGAACGGCCAAGTTTACTTTTCCACAAGGATAAAGATGGGTGAGACCTCCAATGTAAGGGCCATACTTAAACTAAAGGATGGTTCTTATGTGATGGCTACCAAGGAGGTTAAGGTTACAGCAGGCGGATGCGGATAATTCCTTAAGGTTTCTATAAAAAATCCATATAGGAGGTGTAAGATGGCTATAGGAGCTGGGATACTGCGTGTGCCCAAGGAGGCTAAGAAGGGGGAAATCATCAGAGTCCAGATGGTGATAACCCACCCCATGAGTCCGCCCAGAAAGGATCCAACAACAGGTCAGGAGGTTCCACCCCATACCCTTACAAAGCTTGAGCTTTTATTTAACAATAAGCCAGTGAGCACCGTTAACATGGGCGCAGGTATAAGCGCAAACCCCTTCATGGCTATTGCTCTAAAGGTTGAGGAGAGTGGGGTTGTCAAGATAGCTTACGAGGACAATAAGGGCGGTAAGTGGGAAAGAACTGCAGAAATAAAGGTTTCCTAAGGGAGGTTTAATCATGAAGAAAAAGGCGGTTTTAGCCCTTTTTACGGCTGGCGCAGTAACCGGCGGTTTACTTTCTACAAAAGCCTTCGCTCAGGTTGAAGGGGAGCTAACGCCCGAGCAGGAGATGAAGCTTGTGCAGGAATTCAACAGAATGCTTGCTGAAGGAATAAATCCTGGCGAAGTGTGGTATGAGGTGGGAAAAGACGCCATAAAGAAATACAACCTCGATAAGTGCGATTTGGGTCTTGGGCCAGGCGTGTTTAAGGGTGCTGCGGCACAGCTCCCCAGGTACTTTGCTGATGCTGGAAAAGTCATGGACTTGGAGACCAGAGTGGGCTGGTGTCTTCAAAAACACGCGGGTATGACCCAAGACCAAGTGTTAAAGCTGGTCCGCCAGTGTTGGGGCAAAACGGGTAACTGTGTTAGCGAGTACGATGGAATAATCATGTACCTTACCATGGAGTCCAACGGACATAAGATAAATGTTAACTTGAAGGATCCACAGGTTAAGAGAATGTACGATATAGGTAGGCAGGCTTACTATGCAAGGATTGGCCCGTGGGACTTTAACTGCGCTACTTGTCATGCAGGAAAACAGGAGGTTAGAATAAGGGCCACAAGGCTCTGGAGTGCAGACAGGCCCGGTGAGGCTGGCAACGCAGTGTCTATATTCCCCAAGTATCTTGTCAGATGGGGTCTTCCTATGACCATGCATTACAGGTATGCGGAATGCATGAGGCAAATGAGATGGCCCGAGTTTATACCTCACTCGGACCTTGCGGTGGCGCTTTCTGCCTACCTTTACGGCACAGCCAATGGCACTGAAATAAAGGCACCAGGAATAGGGAGGTAAAGGTATGAAAAAAGTTGCCTTGACAGCGACGGCCCTTCTTTTACTCTTTGGCGTGGCTCAACCCCAACAAAAGAAGGCACAGCCCAAAAAGCAAGAGCCTAAAGTTACTCAGGAAGAGGTTATGAAGGTCTTGACCTCTGGTCTTTCTACAGACCCCAGATTTGCTTGGAAAGTCCAGCAGGATGAAGCCCAGAAGGTCTGTTCCCAGTATTCAGGCAGAGAAGCCATGCCAGCGCAGGCTGTTCAGAAGGTAATACAGCTTAGTCAAGCGGATATAAGGTACCCACAGTGGGGCATTTTCTGGGGTGATTGGAGAGAAGGCAAGAAAATTGTGGATAACCCAAGGGGTGGCAGATTCGCCAGCTATGGTTTTTCTGATAGTCCAGCGGACAGGGGAGGCAATTGCTATGCATGTCACCTTATAGAGAAGGGAGCTCCTGGTGGCACCATGGGCCCTAACCTCTACCAGTATGGTAAAAAGTGGAACATCACCAAGGAAAACATGAATAGTCCAGAAGCTCTTGAGAGGGTAAAGGCGGTTTACAACATAGTATACAATGCTTGGTCTGCATTTCCTTGCTCTTCTATGCCAAGGTTTGGAAGTAATGGAGCCATGTCTCCCGAAGATGTAATGAACATAGTAACCTTCCTTCTACATCCAGATTCCCCAGTCAACAAGTAAACTTTTTGGGGGCTTCTGCCCCCCGCTAAAATTAAGCTACAGGAGGATAGATGATGAAGATGGACAGGAGGGAATTCTTAGGTCTTTCCGCCTTTATGATTTCCGGCATTGCTTTTGGTCCGGAAGCCTTCGCAAAAAGACCTATAAGTTTTGAAAGGCTTATGGAGTTCAAACCCTACGGAAACCTTACCCTTGTCTTTATATCTGACTTTCATGGACACTTAAAGCCCATGTATTTTGCAGAGCCCATGAACCTGCTAGCCCCCGAACAGCTAAAGGGTACACCTGGCTATCTTGCAGGCATGGATTTTATCAAGTTTTACAACATAAAACCGGGTTCTGTGGAGGCCTATACTGGCTCCTGTGTGGGTTTTATAAAACTTGCAAAGCTCTATGGCATGACTGGTGGTGGACCACAGGTGGCAACTGTGATAAAGACCATAGTGAACGAAAGGGGGAAAGATAAATGTCTTGTGCTTGACGGTGGAGATACTTGGGCTACCTCAGGTATAGCAATAAAGACGGATGGCATGGCAATCGTTGACTGGCTTAACTACATAGGCCTTGACTATATGGTGGCTCACTGGGATGTTACTGTAGGAAAGGAAAAGTTTCTGGACATAGTCAAGAACAAGCTTAAGGCAAGGTTTATATCTTACAACATAACAGAGGAGCCCTTCGGTGACCTTGTATTTCCACCCTACGACATTACAGAAAGGGGAGGTGTAAAGATAGGCATAATAGGAAGCTCTTTCCCCTTTACGCCCCTTGCAAACCCAAGGGTTTATACGGAGGGGTGGAGCTTTGGAGTAAGACCCGATGAGCTTCAAAAGTATGTGAATGAACTTAGAGAAAAGCATAAAGTGGATATTGTAATACTTCTCTCTCACGATGGACTGCCATTGGATATAGCCCTTATGAAGCTGGTAAAGGGTATAGATATTGTGATATCTGGACACACCCATGATATAACACCCACACCCGTAAAGGTGGGCGATACTCTAATAATATCACCCGGTTCTCACGGGAAGTTTGTGGGTAGGATGGACCTGGATGTAAGAGGAGGTAAGATACAGGGCTACAGATTCAAACTAATACCCGTGCTTTCGGATGTGGTTCCAGAAGACAAGGGGGCTAAAGAGCTCACTAAAAAGTGGTATGCACCCTACGAGAAGGAGTTTAACACCGTCATAGGAACTGCAAATACCTTGCTTTACAAACGTGATACTGTCTTTAGCACATGGGATAGGCTTATAGGTGAGGCTCTTGCGGACTACTATCATGGTGTGGACGCGGTTATGTCCTTGGATGTGGGCACATCCCCCGGCTTTAGGTGGGGTACTACGGTCCTCCCCGGACAGAAAATAACCATAGAGCATGTTTACGATGTGCTTGGTATGACTTATCCAGAAGTATTCATCATGAAGAGAAAGGGCAGGGACCTTCTTGTGCTTTGGGAGGATGTGGCTGACAATGTATTTAACCCAAACCCTCTTTACCAGCAGGGTGGAGATATGTCCCGTATATACGGAGTTGAGTACGACCTCAAGATAAACGCAAAGCAGGGCGAGAGGATAAGGAATGTAAGGATAAAGGGCAAGCCCATAGAGCCTGATAAAGAGTATGTGGTTGCTGTATATGGGGGCCCACCACCCATGGGCGTAAAGCCAGAGAAGAAAAACATAAGGGACATTGTCATAGACTACATAAGAAAGAAGAGGGAAATAACCGTAGACAGAAAACCGAATGTGCGAGTGCTTGACCATTCCTACAATACAGACTGCTATTGGAGGTAGGACATGCTTAAGCTTCTCTTTCTGCTCCTCCTTCCCCTTTTTACCTTCGCCATGGATCCTATGAGGTTAATGTACCTGACTTACGAACTTAAGGAGAGGGAGTTCAAGGCTGGCGTCGAGCAGGTAAGAAAGGGAATGGAGGGTCAGGGATTAAAGGTGTTAAGAACCCTTACCATCTCCGATGCCATAAGGGCGAGGGGTAACCAGACTTTCAGGAACTACTATGTGGTTTTTGGGTGTGAGTTTGATGGTATGGATAGGGTTCTTCTTAAGGCTCCGGCCCTTAGCAATCTTGTGCCCTGCAGTGTGGCAGTATATGAGGACAAGGGACGCATAAAGGCAACAGTGATAAACCATGGTTTATTCCTCGCTCGTTACAAAGAAAGGCTATCTCCCTCCGAAATAAAGAGCATAAAGGACCTTTACCGTAGACTTCATTTAGCCCTCTCAAAAATAAGCACAAGCAGGCAAAAACTGCCAAAGGCCCCACCCATGATGGAAAATTTCGTCTACGAGGAGGTGGTAGAAGGTTTGGACTTTGACACCTTTAAAACCCTTTATAAGACATCCCTCGATGGTGTAAACATGAACATTCTTGATGTCATGGATATAAGAAAGGAAAGTCCAAAATTTTCCATATTCCTTGCCTGCAATCTTAGTTATGGCGAAGCCATATTGAGGGATGTTCCACAATTTGGAACACTTGCCCCCTGCAGGGTCTATCTTTACGAGAAGGATGGCAAGGTGACTGCAGGCTATATAAACATACCACTTCTACTTCGGATGTATGGAAAACATCTTAGCAAGGAGAATGCTGAAATATTCAAAAAGGCGGATCAGGACATAAAACAGGCTCTAAAAGAGGCTAAAGGTGAATAGGTTTGCTGTCCTGCTTTTTCTCCTTCCACTCCTTGTCTTTTCTTATCCAAAACATGTTAAAGAAGCCCTTCGTGAGCTCGCACCAGGTGTCTTTGGAGTTTTTGGCACTTACGAGCAGGTAAGCAGAAAAAACAGGGGTTTTATATCAAACGCCTATTTTGTCATTACTAAGGAGGGTGTCTTTGTAGTAGATGCCCTCAGCACTTACAGGCTTGGCAAGGAGCTTGTGGAAACCATTAGGTTTAAGACAAAACTCCCCATAAGATACGCCCTAATTACACACTACCATACGGACCACTTTTACGGCGCAGGTGCCTTGAAGGAGGTTGGTGCCTTACTCATAGCCCATCCATGGTCGGAAGATTACCTTACCAGCGACGCTTCCAAGAGGATGTACGAAGCAAGACTTGGTCTTCTGGGACATAAACTCATGAGGGGAACAAGGCTTGTTGCTCCTGACATGACCGTTGCCAGTTTAGTTACCATAAGGATGGGTGGTGAAGTTTTTGAGGTGCACCATTTATGTAAAGCCCATACGGATGGGGATTTGGTGGTTTGGATGCCAAGAAGGAAAATACTCTTTGCTGGAGACTTGGTTTTTGGAGGTCGTGTGCCCTTTCTTGGCTCTGGAAACTCGCGTACTTGGCTTTTGTGTCTTGAGAGAATAAGGGAAATGTCCCCAGAGATCTTACTGCCTGGGCATGGCGAACCTCTTTATGGAAAAGAGCATATAATGAGACAGATAAGCTGGACTGGCAATTACATAAGGGACTTAAGAAGCGTGGTAAGAAGGCTCTACGAGGAGGGCTACAGCGTTGAGGAGGTGAGGAAAAGGGCGAACGACGAGATGCTAAAAATAAACCCCGAGTATGCCCAGCTCTCTGTCTTCTTTGAGGTAAACCCCGTCAACGCCTACTATGTTTATTTTGAGATTGAAAGGGAGCTTTTAGAGGAGCAAAGATAGCTCAAGAGCCCTGTAGGAACTCCTTACATGAGGCCCGCTTGCTACCCTTTTAAAGCCAAGGGTGTAAGCCGTTGATTCAAGCTCTTGGAATTCTTCCTTGGTATAATACTTTATTACGGGATGATGGTTTTTTGATGGTTGGTAGTATTGACCTATGGTCAGTATTTCACACTGGACGCTTCTTAGGTCTATGAGAACCGACATTAGCTCTTCCCACCTTTCTCCAAAGCCCAGTACAAGGGCGGATTTGGTTGGGATGTGGGGAGCTACAATCTTGGACTCCATCAAAAGCTCGAGACTTCTCTCGTATTTGGAGCCACCTCTTACCCTTGGATAAAGCCTTGGCACCGTTTCTATGTTGTGGGCAAGCACATCTGGTCCTGCTTCGAGCACCTTCTTTAGGGCTTTGGAGCTACCCTTGAAGTCCGGCACAAGCACTTCCACTTTTAGATAGGGCAGGTTGTCCTTTAGAGTGCTTATACAACGGTATATGTGCTCCGCACCACCGTCAGGAAGGTCGTCTCTGGTAGGCGAGGTAAGGACCACATAGTTTAGCGCTAATGTCTTTACCGCTTCTAAAAGTTGTTTTGGCTCCTGCGGGTCTGGGTCCGCAGACTTTCCCCTTTTTAGGTTGCAAAAACTGCATGCGCGGGTGCATACATCCCCCATAACCATAAAGGTGGCGGTGCCAGAACCAAAGCATTCGCCTATGTTGGGGCATCGGGACTCTTCACAGACTGTGTTTAGTTTGAGGTTTCTTAGCAGCTTCTTTATCCTGTGGGTATCAGAAAGCCTGAGCACGGGTTTCATTCATAAAAATATTAACAAAGGACATCGGGCAAGAAATTAAAAAAGTGCAAAAACCCTCCCTTAAAAAGCCCTTGCATATGTGGGTATCGTATCAATACCCAGCCCTACACAAAGAGGTATAGAATAGCTGAGGTTGAACCCTTACACCAGCTTGTCTACACAAAGCCCAAAGGGTAAATCTTGGCTTTGTTTATGCTCTCTTATCGCTTGTTCAGAAAGAATCTATTCAAGGCTCAGACGATACATGTTCTGTAAAATCAGACTTCTAAAAAGCTCAAGTTGATAGTGGATGTAAAGCTTTGGTCAGCTTCAGAGATTATCTCAGCGGGCGAGGGAGCATGATTAGCGAGCCAGCCTGCGGAAGCTAACCCCCGCCCGCTAACCGCCTCCGCCAGCCTCTTAACTTAAGCCTTTGTTTTAAAGACCCGAACGATAGCTCGCTAATCATGCTATAACTCACAATAACCCAGGCTTAATACTTTGTCAAGTGTTTTGCTTCTAACCCGACCTAAACCTATCTTCATGCTTCTCTTGTCGCCTTGCTTCGCAACTATACAGACATGTCGCCTCAGCTTATGCTTAGGCTTCTGTCTTTTGCTTAAGCAAATGCTCAGCAAAAATTCAAAGGCAAGTTTACGCATTGCCTTCGGCAATGCTAAAAACAAGGAAAAATTTTTCAAGTGAGAGCCATAACTTGCAGAGAGCCAAGCCTGCTATTAGAATAAAGCTTGCAGGAAATCCCCCACGGACGGCGGACGCAGAGCGTCCTGAGAGAGAAAAGCAAGATAGCTAAGCTTCAAGGAGAAGCCCCTCACTCTCTCAGGATGCGAAGCATCCGCTTGCCGTGGGAAAAACTCGGAATTACGACAGCAATTCCTATGCGTGCCTTTAACTTTACAAGCCGACCACATGCTCGAAGTTTTCATCACCAACAAGCCATATGCGACCTTCAGCATCAAGGAAAGCACCAGCTACGGCAGTAAGGTCAAGCACTTCACCATCCCCAAGGTTTATCCGAGAGCTAACATAAGCTCTGCAAAGATGCATCATTACAGGACCATCCCTGCTCATGCCACCAAGCTTTCTGGTTAAAGCAGGTAGCTCATGCAGGTTGTCCAGTTCAAGCTCACAGCGGACACCACGGGCTATAGCTACAAACTCATATCCATCGTCTTCCTCTTGCTTCAGCTCAGACAAGCCCCACACTTCAAAGAGCTTGCGACCGTAGAGGGAAGCTTCTAAAGACACCTGAAGCTCATGGGAAAGCTCTTCAGACCCTAAGTCAACAGCAGGCTTTGCTTCATACTTTGCCACATACCCGGAGATACTCTCTACACTCTTTGCTAACCTGATGTCTACAACCTCACCACTACCACACATAAGCCAGACAGCTTGAAGCACAAAGAGTGGGAAGTAGCCTATAACCAGCACATGCCAATGAGGACGCCAGCCACTAACAAAGCCGTAAGTTATCTCAAACTTCCAGATAGACCTTAGGATGCGCCCCATGTAAAACTTGGTCTTGTAGTTGTAAAGATGCTCAGCCCAAGCTTGCTCGAACTTTTGGATAGCCCAAAGATGGAAGCGACGCTTCTTTTCTTGCTTTTGCTTATCCTCTATGTTTTGGAGGTAAGCTTCGAGAAGCTCTAAAGCCTTTTGCCTAACTTGAGGCCATTTCTTCTTACCAAAAAGCCTGAAGCTATAAAACTTACGCTCGACCTTGATTGCATAGTCTAAAGCTTCGGAGGGATTGCTAAAGTTAGGAAAGGTTAGAGTTAGGAAAGCTACAGGTTCATTGACAGCAGAAGGCAGGTTACGGATAGCTTTTAGCCTTTTCTTGCTATCTATCCAAGCACAGTAAGGAAAGAGGATGCTTTTGCAACGGATGGGAACATGCCTATGCAGAAGCCTGTCAGAGTCCTTTTGCCTGTAGATAGCAACGAAGCCCTGCTTGCCACAGCTTTCACGGGCTTTGACCCTTTTCTCAGCTTGATACCAAGCATTAGCTCTTTCTGGAGTAGATAACGGCAGAGATTCAGCAACAGCTACAGCTTCTGGAACAGAAAACGGCAGTGAATCAAGTTGATAGTGGATTGGGCTATACTTCCATTGGCTAAGGTCAACAGAGGAAGGGAAAAGAAAATAAAGAGATGTTCAGGAGGAGTCTTTGGACAGAAAGGCAGGTGGGCTTTGAAGGAGGTTTTTTGTGGTGGTGCTGTGCTTGAGAATATGGTTTAGAAAAATAGCAAAAGCTCATAGGATGTATGGGGGGAAAGCTTATGGTTATGTGGATGGTATGAGTGTGTGTGACATATAAGATAGAGAGCTCTAAGGCGGTGAGCATATGATGTAGGGTATCATGCTTCTGCCTTATGTGTATGCCCGCTCTATGACTTACTGATTTTTAGAAGGGGGATGTGGGGTAGTTTTTGGCTTGATGTATGGATGTAATTATAAAGCTCCTTTAAAAAGTTAAGGGTTTTAAGCAAATTTGCCACCACTCAGCATTAGGT
>JAOAIS010000058.1 GCA_026414575.1 Aquificaceae bacterium
CACCCGGTGCTATGCATATGTATCTCTCACCAAGTTTTTCTTTCCAGCTTTTTACTCTGTCTTCGCTCAGCACAATCTTGGGCCTTCCCTCCTTGTAGCCTATTGTGGAAAGGTAAGTATCTATTACGCTATAGGGTTTTCTAAAGGCTTTAAAATATATGGCAAGTCTTCTTCTTATGGACTGCTTTCTGTAAACTTTCCAGCTACCGCCCAAAAGAAGTCTGAGCAAGAAGGTTTTTAGGTTTTTGTGTAGGTCAATGTATAGGTCAAAATGCTTGTAGGCTTTGAGGTTTTCTTCCTTAAAAAGCTCTTCTTTTCTTATCTGAAAGACCTTCAGTCTTGGGTCTTCTGAAAAAACCTCGCCGTAAGGAAAAAGGGTAAGAAGATGGGGTCTGTAGCCATTTTCTATTAGTGGGTCTATAAGGCAAGATGCTAAGACCACATCACCGAGGGAAGAGAGCCTTACTATCAATGCCCTTTTTTCAGCCACCGCTCACTGGGGGTATGACCGCAACGCGCTCATCTCCCTTGAGGTATTCCTCCTCATCCGCATAAACCTCGTTTATCGCAAACCTGGTGACCTTTAGAAGGTCTTTTATGTCTGGATACTTTTCCATGAGAAAAGCCCTAAGCTCTGCCACCGTGCCTCTAAAGTCCACATCTTCTTCATTCTTTTTTAGCCTTTCTTTTATTATTGCGAAGTAGAGTAGCCTCATCCTATATAAATTTTAATGCCTAAAATGCCTTATGCCTGTAAAGACCATGGCCATTCCGTGCTGGTCCACCGCCTCTATGACCTCTTTGTCTCTAAGAGAGCCCCCAGGCTGGATTATGGCTCCTATACCTGCCTCATGGGCTATATCCACATTGTCTCTAAAAGGCAAAAAGGCCTCGGAGGCCATAAGGCTACCTTTTAGGTCAAAGCCGAATCTTTGTGCTTTGGATATGGCGCATCTGAGGCTGTCTACCCTTGATACATTGCCCGAGCCTATGCCTATGGTTCTTTTGTTCTTTGCTATAACTATGGCGTTGGACTTAACGTACTTGCAGACCTTCCAGGCAAAGAGAAGGTCTCTTAGCTCTTCGTCAGTGGGATGTCTTTTGGATACCACTTCAAGCTTTTGATAATCAACATGGTCTTCTTCTTGAAGTAGATATCCACCGCTTAGTTTTTTGATTTCCATGGATAGGGAAAAACCCATAGCTTGCACAAGACGCAGGTTTTTCTTCCTTGAAAGGATGTTGAGGGCTTCTTGTGAAAACTCTGGAGCAACCACCACCTCAAGGAATAAATCCCTTAACCTTTCTGCGAGCTTCCCATCGAGCCTATCGTTTAGGGCTATAATACCTCCGAAGGCGGATTCTGGATCACCTTCATAAGCCTTTTCAAAGGCTTCTTCAAGACTTCTGCCAAGGGCCACACCGCAGGGGTTGTTGTGTTTGACGATGACGCAGGCAGGCTCTGCAAACTCGCTCACAAGCCTGAAGGCTGAGTCCGCATCCAAATAGTTGTTGAAGGACATTTCCTTACCCTGCAATATCCTTGCCCTAACCAAACCCAGCTCCTCAAGGGGGTTTTCAAAGAGCCAGCCCCTTTGGTGGGGGTTTTCTCCATAGCGTAGTTCTCCTACCAACTTTATAGGAAGGGCGGATTGGTTAAAGGGCCTGTCTATCTCAAACATCCTTGCAAGGGACCTTGAAACAAGGGCATCATAGTAAGCGGTCAGAGAAAAAGCCTTTACCGCAAGAAGTTTTCTTTCCTCCAAAGTAAGCCCCCCTTCTTCTATTTTTTTTGCTACCCACGGATAATCTTCTGGGTCCACCACCACACCAACCCTGTAGAAGTTTTTGGCGGAAGCCCTTATGAGAGCGGGACCTCCTATGTCTATAAATTCCATAAGTTCCTGCTCCGTCAGGTTTTCTTTAAGCTTTTCCTCAAAGGGGTACAGGTTTACTACCACCAAGTCTATGGGTTCGATACCAAGCCTTTCTATCTCCTTCCTGTCCTTATCCACCCAGTCTCTGAAAAGTATGCCCCCATGCACCGCGGGATGAAGGGTCTTTACCCTACCTTCCAGTATTTCTGGAAAACCTGTTAGGTCCTCTACGAGCTGAACATGATAGCCAAGGCTTTTTATGAACCTTGCTGTCCCGCCCGTGGATAGTATCTGGTAGCCTTTCTTTGAAAGGGCTTTTAGAAGGGTTTCTATACCCTCTTTGTAGTAAACGGAGATGAGAGCTTTCATGGGAGTAAGATTTTACCACTTTTTAAAACTCTGGCATGGAGGATAAGTTTGCCTATCCTATAAAATATGGACCTCCAGCAAAGGATAAGGCTTATGTCAAGGCTCGCTGGCTTTGAAAGGGATGGCGAGCTTAACTTCGAAGACTGTATTTTTCATGCATCCACCCCCAGGGGCAAGGTGCCCATACTCAAGCTTATGCAGACCACCATGTGTGACAAAAACTGTGTATATTGTGCCTTTAGGAGGGACAGGGATGAGACCATAAGGATGGCCTTAAAGCCTGAGGAGGTGGCAAGGGGTTTTATGGAGCTTTACAGGGCTGGAAAGGTAAAGGGTCTCTTTCTTTCTTCGGGCATCTTTGGAAACCCAGACTTTACCATGGAAAAGATGATAGATACAGCGAAGATATTGAGGGAAAAATACGGATTTAAGGGGTATGTGCATCTCAAGCTGATGCCAGGCGCATCCCTTCAGTCCGTCGAGGAGGCGGTAAAGGTAGCAGACAGGGTTTCCATAAATCTTGAGACTTCAAAGGAAGAAAGGCTAAGGCGTATAGCAAAGGGCAAGAGCATTCTCAAGGATATGCTTCAGAAGATAGAGTATGTGGACAGGTTCATAAGGGAGAGAAAGGGTAAAAGCCAGATAACTCAGATGATGGTTGGGGTGGACGAGGAGAAGGACGAGGAGATAATAAAGGTTGTGGAATTTCTCAACAGGCGTTTTAAATTAAGCAGGGTTTACTTTAGCGCCTTTTTTCCCGTCAAAGGAACACCCCTCGAAAGCAAGAACCCAGAGAACCCGTGGAGGGAACACAGGCTATATCAGGTGGATTTCCTCGTGAGGGAATACGGCTTTGGGATGGATGACTTTAAGAAAATATTGAGGGACGGCAATCTACCCCTTGAAAAGGACCCCAAAACCGCCTGGGCAGAGGCAAACCCTCATCTATTCCCTATAGAGATAAACACCGCAGATTACGAAACCCTTATCAGGGTGCCCGGTATCGGAAAGGAGACTGCAAAGGAGATACTCAGAAGAAGGCAGGAGAAAAGAATAAGCTCGCCCTCTGACCTCAGGGGTATAAGAAATCTTACGAAAATACTTAAGTTCACCCTACTCAACGGTAAAAGCTTTTACCAAAGGAGCCTTATAGCCTAAGTATTTCCTGATAGCTTTCCCTTTCCCTTATGACCTTATAAGACCCCGCTTCCACCATAACTTCGCAGGCCCTTGGTCTGAGGTTGTAATGGGAGGACATGGCAAAACCGTAGGCTCCTGTGGAAAGCACGGCCAAATAATCCCCCCTCTCTACTGCGGGCATCTCTCTGTCGAGGGCAAGAAAGTCGCCAGTTTCACAAACGGGGCCCACCACATCTGTTTTAATGTAGGGCCTTTCCCTTCTATCTAAAGGCACTATGTGATGATAGGCTTCATACATGGCGGGTCTTACAAGGTCGTTCATACCAGCATCCACTATTACAAAGTGTTTGTGTCCTTTGTCCTTTAGAAACTGAACTTGTGTAAGCAGAATGCCTGCGTTGCCTACCACTGACCTTCCTGGCTCAAGTATCAACTTTGCTTTTACATCCTTTATCACTGGGATGATGGCTTCCGCAAGGTCGGAAGGCTCGGGGTTTGACTGCTCTGGTTTGTACTTTATGCCCAGCCCACCGCCGAGGTCTATGTACTCAATCTCGAACCCTAACTTTACAAGTTCGTGATAAAACTCCACCACCTTCTGGGCTGCCTCTATGTAAGGAGAGACATCCAGTATCTGAGAGCCTATGTGACAGTGGATGCCTACTACTTTAAGGTTTTTCAGCTTTCCTGCGTACTCGTACTCTTTCTTTGCGGTCTTTATGTCTACACCAAACTTACTCTTTTTCATACCCGTGGATATGTAAGGATGCGTCTTTGGGTCCACATCTGGGTTTACCCTTATGGCCACTCTGACCCTTTTCCCAAGCCTGCCGGCTATCTCGTTGAGGATATCAAGTTCCATAAAGGACTCCACATTGAACATGAGAATATCTGAGCTTATGGCATACTCTAATTCCTTTGCTGTTTTTCCAACTCCTGCGTAGACTATCTTTGAAGGTTCAACCCCTGCTTTTAGGCTTGCGTAAAGCTCTCCCCCAGACACTATGTCCGCACCAGCCCCCTCATCCTTTGCAAGGGCTATTATGTGTGGATTAAAGTTGGCTTTTACTGCATAGCAGATGAGCGCCCCCGGAAAGGCTTCCTTGTAGGCTACGAGCCTGTCCCTTATGTGGCTAGCGCTGTAAACATAGAGGGGTGTGCCAAACTCTTCCGCAAGAGCCTTTAACTGCACGCCTTCAAGACAGAGCTCTCCCTTCTTGTATTCAAGGTATTTGCTGTATTCCGTAAGCATGGTTCTCTATTATAACATCCGTAGGTTTTGGCTGGCTTTTTGGATTGATTTCAGGATTATACCAATTACTACTTTGGAGTGCCCTTTCCTTAATTTTTTGTTTTACATGGCCGCCCCAAAGCCTCTGCGACTCCACATCGCTGGCAGAGCTTATAAATTAACACTAAATGCCTAAAACTCTCAGGGTTCTTGGCCAGCTCATATATTTGATGGTCAATAAGACTAACCGCCAGCTTGCTTTGAGTCCTGCCCGCTTACCCTTAGGTTGGATTAAATCCCTGAAAGCTTTTTAGGCTCCTGAAACTAAGCATATTCCATTTTGTTTCTCAGATCTATAGTCATCCCCTTTTTCTAACGCGATTGTGTTTAATCTGATTACAGCCTAAGGCGGTTTCGTGATGTTTATAGGGGGTGCAAAGTTTAATGTGGTACGATAGCGCTGGGAACATGCGTACATGGTAAAATCCCTAATGGCACCAAAAGGCGCATAGCCAAGCCCTATGGCGTGTATAATCCGGGGTAAGCCCTTAAAAACCTCCCTCTCTTATCAAAAAGGTAGGTGGATGGTAAGAAGGTTATGGGAATATGGTCATTCAGGCGTACCCCTGTATCTACAAGCGTGACAAAGCCCCCGTCTATACCAAGCTCTTTGTAGCTTCTTACCACATCTTGCGTTTCCATGGCTACCGCGTAAGAGATGATGGTATAGTCTTTCTTTGCTTCCGCTATTTGCGTTAGCTTCTTAAGGTCTTTTGTATGGCCTGCACATGTCCTACTCCAAACATAGAGGAGAACATCCTTGCCTCTGTAGTCGGAAAGATAGACGGTTTTGTTGTCAAGGGTCTTTACGGGTATCTTTGGTAGTTTTTCGTCCCCGCAGGAGAGCAAAAGTAGTGGAAGGAGAACAATAAGGAGCCTAGACACGGGTGAGTATCTTTTCCTTAAAGTCCGCAAGGCTTGGTTTTATGTGTAGGGTTTCCCTCAGGTGGTTGTCAAGAACCTCCATGGTTTTGTAGCCATTGCCAGTAACGTATACCACCACCACCTCATCCCTTTTGAAGACACCCCTCTGGGCAAGCTTTTTGAGCACTGCCACGGTGGTGCCACCTGCTGTTTCCGTAAAGATTCCCTCCGTCTCAGCCAGCAGTTTTATGCTTTCTATGATTTCTTCGTCGGTTGCAGTCTCCCAATCTCCGTTGCTTTCTTTGGTTACCTGAAGGGCATAAATCCCGTCCGCCGGATTGCCTATGGCTATGGATTTGGCTATGGTGTTGGGTCTGATGGGCTTTATAAAGTCTCTACCCTCTTTCCAAGCCTGCGCTATGGGGGAACATCCCTCCGCCTGAGCACCATAAACCCTCGTTTTCATACCCTCTATAAGTCCTACGGTAACCATCTCCTTTAGACCTTTCCATATTTTTGTTACGAGAGAGCCAGAGGCGGCTGGGGCCACCACCGCATCGGGCGCTTTCCACCCCAGTTGCTCCACCACCTCAAAGGCAAGGGTCTTTGAGCCTTCCGCGTAGAAGGGTCTGATGTTTATGTTTACGAAGGCCCACTGAAGCTCACTGCCAATCTCTGAGCAGAGCCTGTTTACATCATCGTATGTCCCGTCTACTGCCACCACCGTAGGTGCAAACACCAGGCTTCCGTATATTTTTTGGGATTCTAAGTTGGCGGGTATAAAGACAAAGCAGTCAAGACCAGCCTGCGCTGCATGACTTGCTACCGAGTTAGCAAGGTTGCCGGTGGAGGCACATGCCACCGTATCGAAGCCAAACTCTATCGCTTTGGATATGGCTACAGAAACTACCCTATCCTTGAAGGAGAGGGTCGGGTGGTTTACCGAATCGTCTTTGATGTAGAGTTGATCTAAACCTAAGACCCTTCCAAGATTGTCCGCTTTCTTAAGGGGAGTAAAGCCGGCGTTTAGGCCAACCTTTGGCTCTTCTACTGGAAGAAGTTCCAGATAACGCCAGAGGCTTTTGGGGCCAGACTCTATCTTCTCCCTGCTTATTCTTCTTTTTATCTCATCGTAATCGTACTTGACTTCCAATGGCCCAAAGCAGAACTCGCACACATGCATTGGTTCCAAAGGATATTCCCTGCCACATTCTCTGCATATGAGGCCAAGGGTCTTAGCCATACTGCTACCTCCACGGTTGGTCTAAAGAGGTTAAGATTATAATATACGCTGAAGCGGAAAATACCAGTTTCAATGTTGGAGGTTTCATGAAAAACAGCGAACTTTTCCAAAGGGCAAAAAGCCTCATGCCGGGCGGAGTTAGCTCGCCAGTAAGAGCCTTCATGGCGGTGGGAGGCGAGCCCATAGTGGTTGCTAATGCCAGAGGCTCAAAGCTGTGGGATGTGGAGGGTAAAGAGTATATAGACTTTCTAATGTCTTGGGGACCACTCATACTTGGGCATGCAAACCCAAAGGTAGTAAGAGCTATCCAAAGGCAGGCGGAAATGGGCTTGTCCTATGGGCTCACCAACGAACACGAGATAACTCTTGCAGAGCTTGTAACTTCAGCCATGCCTTCTGTAGAGATGGTAAGGTTTGTCTCTTCTGGCACAGAAGCCACCATGTCAGCCCTAAGGCTTGCTAGAGGTTACACGGGCAGGAAGTATATTGTCAAGTTTGATGGCTGTTACCACGGACACGGAGATTCTCTTCTCGTGAATGCAGGTTCTGGTGTTGCTACTCTTGGTATTCCTGGCACGCCCGGTGTGCCAGAGGATATAGCAAGGCTTACGCTTGTTATCCCTTACAACGATTTGGATGCTCTTCGGGAGGTTTTTGAGAGGTATGGAGAAGAAATAGCCTGCGTTATAGTGGAACCCGTGGCGGGTAACATGGGCGTGGTCTTGCCAAAGTCAGACTTTTTGAAGGCAATAAGGGCCATCACTAAAGATTTTGGCGCGCTCTTTATATGCGATGAGGTAATTACCAACTTTAGGCTTTCAAAGGGTGGTGCGCAGGAGGTTTTTCAGATAGAGCCTGACATAACCTGTATGGGTAAGATTTTGGGAGGTGGCATGCCGCTGGGTGCTTATGGAGGAAGCAGGGAAATCATGGAAAAGGTTGCGCCAGAAGGGCCTGTTTATCAGGCGGGCACTCTCTCGGGAAATCCCCTGTCCATGGTGGCCGGCATTGCAACATTGACGGAACTCTTCCGCTTGAACCCTTATAAAGAGCTTGAAAGACTCACAAAGAAGCTAACTTCTGGAATATCGGAGATACTGAATAAAAAGGGTATAGCCCATCGCATAAACCAGATTGCTTCCATGTTTACCCTATTCTTTACCGACAGGGAGGTGTACGATTATGAGACCGCAAAGATGTCCGACAGAGAGCTTTTTGGTAGATTTTTCAGGGGCTTGCTGAAAGAAGGCGTGCTTATCCCTCCTGCCCAGTTTGAAGCGTGGTTTTTAAGCACTGCCCACACGGAAGAGGACATTGACCTTGCCCTTGAAAAGATAGAGAGGGCTGTTTCTTCACTTTAAAAGTTCGGAGTAAACATAGTAGTTGTAAAGCACCCTTTTTACATACTCTCTAGTTTCTGTTATGGGTATGGTTTCTATAAATAGGTGCTCATCTTCGTATCCTTGCCAGCTTTTTACCCGGGATGGTCCTGCATTGTAACTGGCAAGAGTGTTTATAAGGTTACCCTTCCACTGATCAAGGAGGTATCTTACATAAGAAGCACCAAGTAGCAGGTTTGTTTCCGGGTCATATATGTTCTTTATGCGTATTCCCTCTCGCCTTGCCATGTACTGGGCTGTGCTGTCTATGAGTTGCATAAGACCTCTTGCGTTGGCTACGGAAACTGCGTAGGGGTCAAAGAGGCTTTCTTGCCTCATGATGGCATATATGAGGGCTTGTTCTATGTTGTATTTTTGAGATATTTTTTCCACAAGCCCCAAATAAGGCTTTGGAAAGGCCACTGCGCTATAAACGAAACTGCCGTAGCCGTACTTTCTGATTGCAAGCCTGACTGCAAGGTAGGGGTCAAACTTTGAGAGGGAGATGATGTCTGAAGAGGACATTTCTCTAATACGCTTGAAGGCTTCGAGTCTGGCGTATTCAGGAAACCCCAAGTTCCATACGGCTTTAATCAATCTTGCGGTTTTTGGCAGATTTTCATCTTCCATGACTGCCTTCATAGCCTTGCTAGCCACGGGAAGCCCCAGCATGCTGCTTGCCACTGCGTGATAAAAACCCGAACCGTTGGAAGCCTTAACAAGGTATTCGCTGGCTTTTTCCCTGTCAATATTCATGTAACTCTTGTAAGCCCAGAAGTATCCAGAGGACCTCTCTTCTGCGTTCTTGCTGTAAGCGACAGAGTTTAGAAAATGCTCTGAAGCTTTTGAGTAGTTACCCATTGCGTAGTATGCAATACCAAGGTTAAACTCCCTCCCGTAGGAGGTTTCTATCCGCTGGAGGTAGTTTATCGCATCTTCAGGCTTTCTCGTGGAAAGGCTCTTCCTGCCAAGTCTAAAAAGGGCATCATATAGAACCTCTTTATCCTTTATTTCCAGAAGCAGGTTCTCCACCCTTTCCTTGTTGCCCATGTCAAATTGCATAAGAGCAAGCTCCGCTTTTGCCCTTTGGTCTTCACACCTTTCTAAGACTGCTAAGGACCTTTCCCTGTCTTTCATGAACAAGTAAGACTTACCCAACAGAAAGCAAACACTCTGAAAGTCAAACCTTTCCAAGAGAGATGCCGCATCTCGGTAGTATCTTTTCCGGAAGAGCTCTTCGGAGGCTTTCAGAGCCTCCTCTTGGTTGATTTTTACGTTGGGTATGAACTCCCTAAAAAGCACTGGAGATTTTAAAAAGCCAGTCCTCTGGTCAAGCCCTAAACCTTTCCACAGGTTTACATAGTCTTCTTTAAGGTTGTCCAACAGGTTGTTTGGGTTTGAATTAAGGAGAAGCCTTTTGGCTTCTTCTTTTTTGCCTCTTGCGGTTTCCTCTTTGGCAAGCATTAGCATAAGGTCATCCCTGAAAACCGCCTGAGGGTATTCCTTCAGTATCCTATAAGCTATGTCAATGTCCTTAGTTTGCTTGTACTTTATAAGTAGCTGGTATTCCTCTGGTGGTTGAGCCTTTGCTATGAGGAAGGGAAGGAGTAATAACAAAATTAGCATGTCATACTATGTAAGTTATTATAGCAAGTACTAAAAGGCCCAAGAAAAGGTTTACCGCTATTAGGTTTGGAATTTGAGAAATCCTGCCCCTTTTGAAAAGGAAAAAGTAAAGGTAGGCAAAGACAAGGACCATAAGCGCAAAAACAAAGAGTTTGGCATGGAATAGGGGGTTTTCAGAAAAATCTTTCCTGTAGCCGTGCCATAGACCCATGCCGGTAAGGAATAGAAGGATGATGGAGAGCCATACTGCAGGAAAGAACTTAGAAAATACCGAGTGTAGCAGTTTTCTTCTTTGCTCATCTTGACCAATCTCTTTTAGGGAAGGCCTCAGGAAAAATATGCTGTAAATCATCCCACCAATCCAGACCGCTGCTGAGAGGATATGAAGAAAAAGAAGAGCCCTAACCATTACCGCCTTCTTTCTTTATTCTTACAACTTGAACCTTGCCCTGAGCTATGTCTTCTATCGCTTGGAAGGTTTTCTTTATAAGCTCACCCCTTGCCTTGTCTCTTATGAATATGTCTTCTCCGCGCTCCAAAAGCTGTTTTAACCTTTTTGCGGATGCGTGGACAAGCTCATATCTGGAAGAAACTTTTTTTAAGGCTTCTTCTATGTTCGGTCTTCTACTCATGTCCAACCTCCTTTCGGGATTTTTATTATATCCGAAATACCAAGGGCTTCAAGATAGTATAACTCTATACTCCACCTTCCTTTCAAGAGACTTAAGCTCTGGCGGCAGTTTAAGGAGTTCCTCCATGAAGATGTCCCTTATTTCCTTAAGGCTTGGTAGAGTTTTAAGAAGGTTACCCTTCTTGCATACAAGCTCCACAAGCCCTCCTTCTCTGTAAGGCACCACCTCATCGAAGGACATAAATCCACCCTCGTAGTTTCTCATGATTTGCCTTTTGTAAGGGAAGGTCTCCTTGCCCGGGCTTAGCTTGAGCTTAGGCCTTCCTTCGTATTCAACCAGCTTGTAGGCTATATCGAGATAGGGTGAATCCGCAGAGGTCAAAATCTTTGTCCCAACACCGAAAATATCAATGGGTGCTCCCCTTGACAGCCACTGCGCTATGTCCAACTCATCCACTCCGCCACTCACCACAATCTTTACATTGCCAAAGCCCTCCCTGTCAAAGATATTTCTTACCTCTCTGCTCAGGGTTTCCACATCACCGCTGTCTATGCGTACACCCACTACCTTTATGCCTTCCCTCATGAGCTTTACCGCCTTTTTTGCCCCCTCAAGGGTGTCGTAAGTGTCTATGAGCAGTGTAGCCCTATCGGGGAAGCTCTTTACAAAGGCCCGAAAAGCTTCTTCTTCTTCCTCGAATACCATAACAAAGGAGTGAGCCATTGTGCCAAAGACGGGTATGGAATACCTTTTGCCCGCCATAAGGTTTGAAGTGCCCGCAAAACCCGTTATGTAGGAAGCCCTTGCACCATAAAGCCCCGCATCCAGACCATGGGCCCTTCTTAGACCAAAGTCTATCAGAGTCCTTCCCCCAGAAGCCAAAAAGCATCTTGCGGACTTCGAGGCAAGTAAGGTGTTGTAGTGTATGAGGTTTATGATAAGCGTTTCCAGCAGTTGCACCTCGGGCAGAGGACCCTCCACTTGCAGGAGGGGCTCCTTCTGAAAAACTATCCTTCCCTCGGGCACCGCATAAATATCTGAACTAAAGCTATAGCTTTCCAAATAGTCCAGAAACCAACCTTTGAAGATTTGCAAAGACTTAAGATACTCAAGGTCCTCCTTTGTAAACTTGAAGTTTTCTAAGGCTTCCATCAGTGGCCCAAGCCCGCAGGAGACCAGAAAGTTTCTATTGTGGGGTATTTTTCTAACAAAAAGGCTAAAGACTGCCCTTCCACTTTTTCCGGCTTCGATGTAGGCTTGAGCCATCGTAAGCTCGTAAAGGTCTGTAAAAAGGGCTGTGGAAAGCATTTTACTAATTTTATGCAAACTCAAGGAGCTTTAGGGTTTCTGGGCCAAGCTTGTCCTTGTTTTCCCATGCCCAGTTTTGGAGCATCCACGGGTTCACCATAAGTTCCAAACTATCCACAGTCTTGTTGTAGTCCTTGACAAAGCTTGCCATTTCCAGAGCATCTTTTTCTGAGATGCCCTCCTGCACTCTTTGAGTTATGTACCTTTCCAGCCAAAACTTTAAGGATGCATCTTTTACATCCAGCCTTAGGTTATCAGCCTTTCTTATTACCTTTGATACATCCTCCAAGCTTGCCAGCTTTCTAAGTAATATGTAGAGCTTGAGCCTAAGATGGTCTTTAACCCTAGACTTTATCAACCCGCTTGCCTCGAAGACTTTGCCTTCTGCGTTGATTAATAGGTCCTCAAGAAGCAACTCATAACCCTCGGTGAAACTCATTTCTTCTTCCAGATAGCCAAGGGCCCAGCTGTTGAGAAGCCAGCTCAAAAGTGGCTGTGGCATGCTATCCGCTTTGAAAGTCTTCAGACTTTCTATGCCTTCAAACTCCTCTTCGGTTTCCGCATCCCTTACAGAAACCTTCCAGGGTTCAAAACCCTCTACCCTGTAGTGATATTTACCAAGCTTGCCCTCTTGAGGTATTACATCGGAGAGCTCCAGAATTGCTATTGATGTGAGGAGGCTTTCTTTAGAGACCACTTGAGGGAGAACCAGCTTCCGCCAAACGCTCAGTCCGTTACCATAGAGCTGTAGGTTACCTGGGGCTTCCTTAAGAATTTCCAAGAAGGCCTCTTCCAAGGCACCATCCTCAACAAGGTCTATTGCCTTTTTTGCAAAAAGAAGGTTCTTAACTGCTTCTATGCCAGAAAGGTCTGCAAAGAACCAGCCATCGGAGGAAAAGGCGTAGCTAATGTATTTGTAGGCGTATAGGTGCTTAAAAAGGTGAGTTCTCTCTGTCTTGCTTAGGTCTTTCTTTGCATGCTTTGTGAGGTATTCTTCCTTTGAGTCTCCCATCATGACCTTCACAAAATCAAAGAGAGCTTCCTTAGGGTCTTTGGCGCACTCTTGAAGAACCTCAAAGAGCCTCTCTTTTATATCCGTCCTAAGGGTTTCAAGGGCTCTTCTCAGCGGACCCCTCCACTTTTGATGCCAGCCCGGCATACCTCCTGTTGAACATCCACAGTCGGACCTCCACCTTTCAAGACCATGGGCACAGCTCCAGGATGTAAACTCCATTATGTCGGTCACCCCCTCGGGGCTCATTAGGTCATAAATCCCTTCAAGGGTCCCCACCTTTGGGTGTCTTTCGAGCAGGTATGCAAGCCCCATTTCTCCAAACTTTTTGTGATGACCGAAGGTCTCCCCATCTACCGCTATGAGGGTTATACCCTTCCTGTGCTGTGTCCTTTTGATGACCTCCTCCATGTTGTTGATGAGCTCGCCAAAGGCAATGCCATGGGACAACTCCCCGTCGTAAACAAATATGTCTATGTGTCCTTCTGGAAGGTGCTGTCTTAAAAAGGTGCCCTTGGTCTTTACCTGATGGGGCGCAAGGATAACATAGTTTATACCATGCTTTACAAGTAGGGATAGGGTCTTTTTGTCTACCGCCAGTTCAGGAAGCCAGAAGCCTCTTGGCTTTCTATTAAAGATCTTCTCAAAGGCCTTTATGCCCCATACTATCTGGACTTCCCTGTCCTCTTCGGGGTCAAGGGGTAGTATGGTGTGGTTGTAACCGCTGGCTATGGCATTGTTCCCAGCCTCCTTTAGCCTTTCCACAAACCAGAGCTTCTCCTTTATGAGCCAGGAAAGCAAGCTGTAGGTGAAGTTAAAGCTAACCCTTTTGTAGTTGTTGACCACCTTTGTTAGCTTACCGCCTTCCCTGTAATGGGCATAAAGGTTGGGCAGGTAAGATTCTCTAAAAATTCTCTCGTTCCAGTTGTCGTAGGGTTGTGCGGTTGGCTCGACTGGCACAAGACCGAGGTAAGGGTTCTCTCTTGGTGGCTGATGAAAGTGGCAGTGAACACACAGAAAGCTCATGAGCCCACAAAAACACCCATCTTCTCAAACTTCCTTATCCTCTGGCCCACAAGCTCTTCTGGCTTGAGCTTTAAGAGCTCTCTCAGATGCCTTCTTATGAAGCACTTAAGGATTCTGGCGCTCCTTTGATAGTCCCAGTGGGATGCCCCCAACGGTTCTGGTACCAACACATCTATTACTCCAAGCTTCAGAAGGTCCTGCGCGGTAAGCTTTAGAACCCTTGACGCCTCCCTTACCTTGTTCTGATCCTTCCAGAGTATGGCCGCGCATCCCTCTGGTGATATTACCGAATAGATGGCATTTTGCATCATGAGCACCCTGTTGGCAACGCTTAGGGCAAGAGCGCCTCCAGAGCCACCTTCACCTATGACTACCGAGATGGTTGGAACTCTAAGATATCCAAAGGTGTAAAGACTTTGGGCTATTGCCTCGGACTGCCCCCTTTCTTCCGCACCTATACCAGGGTAGGCGCCTGGAGTGTCCACAAAGGTTATCACTGGCATGCGGTAGCTCTCTGCAAGCTTTGCCACCCTTATGGCTTTTCTGTAGCCCTCTGGATGGGGCATTCCAAAATTCCTCTCCATCTTTTCCTTTGTGGTTCTTCCCTTTTCCTGGCCTATAACTGCAACGGGCATGCGGTCAAAGTAGGCAAATCCAGTCACCACCGCCTTATCGTCTCCAAAACTTCTGTCGCCGTGAAGCTCCATAAAATCCTTAAAGATGAGGTTTATAAAGTCCATGGTATGTGGTCTGTGGGGATGTCTTGCCACAAGAACCCTCTCCCAAGGTTCGAGCTTTGAATAGGTTTCTTTGCTTAGCTTTCTGAATTCCCTCTGAAGTTTTCTAAGTTCCCTTTCCTTTTCTTTATCTCCAAGTACATATAGCCTTCTTAACTCTTCTGTTTTTTGATTTATCTCATAAAGCTCCCTCTCGAAGTCTAAGTGCATCCACAAGATTATACCATGGTAGGCGCGGGCGGATTCGAACCGCCGACCTCTGGCGTGTCGGGCCAGCGCTCTGCCAGCTGAGCTACGCGCCTTTAGCTTATAATTATAACATGCTCTTTGTATTGTCTGCTCCTTCGGGAGCTGGTAAGACCACCGTTGCGGAACGCCTTTTGAAGCTGTGCTCAGGCTTGAAGAGGGTTGTGACAGCTACCACAAGGCCCAGAAGGGAAGGGGAAGCCCATGGCGTTGACTACCTTTTCATGAGTAAGCAGGATTTTGAGGAAAAGATTGAGAAAGAATATTTTCTTGAGTACGCCCTTGTTTATGGCAATTATTATGGCACACCAAGAGAGCAAGTGCTGAAGAACGAAGAGCATGGCCTGGATTCTCTCCTGGTTATAGATATACAGGGGGCAAGGAAGGTTAAAGCTTCCTACAAGGATTCTGTGCTTCTTTTTCTTATGCCTCCAAGCCTTGAAGAATTAAGAAGGAGGCTCCTTGGTAGGGGATACGGGCAGGAAAACTTGGAGGAGAGACTAAAAAAGGCAGAGGAAGAGATAGCCTGCGCCAAATACTTTGACTACATAGTGGTGAATGATTTCATAGACAAAACGGTAGAGGCCTTGCAGATTATTATCCTTGCCCAAAGGCTCAGAAGAGAGCAGTTTTTAAAGAAATCTACCTTGAAGGACAGAGATATTCTCAAACTTCTTGAAGAGGGGAGCTGTAGAACCTTTGAAGTTTAGGAGCTACTAACCTTTTTCTGTAGTTTTGCGCCTACCCTTTCAGCATTTACAAGCCCCTATGGTTTGGAAGTTGACTTGAAGTATAATACATCCTATGAGGGAACTTCACCATCCACACAGGGACGAGGCCCTTGATGTTTTAAGGTCCGCCAAAGTCGTGGCGGTAGTGGGCATATCGCCAGACCCAGAAAGGCCCTCTTACTATGTGAGCGAAAGGCTGTTGTCAAAGGGTATGCATAGGGTCTACTTCATAAACCCCAAGTACGCCGGCGAGGAAATTCTTGGCTTAAAGGTGCTTTCTTCCCTGAAGGATATTCCAGAGCCCCCGGACATAGTTAATGTCTTTAGAAACCCGGCACACATAGAACCGGTTGTTGAGGAGGCCCTAAGGGCAGGTGCTAAATGTGTTTGGCTACAACCGGGTTGCGAAAACATGGAGGTTATCCAAAGATACAAGGACAGGATTAATATCCTGTGGAATGCCTGCATAGGCGTGGAAGCGGGCTACCTTTAAAAGGCTACAAGTTTGTCCGCGTGAATTACCTCCTCCACGCCAGTGTTTAAAAGTCTTTTTACTTCTTGGCTCTGCCTTCCCATGATTTTTATGATGTCCTCCGAGCGGAAGTTTACCCTCCCTCTTCCTACGAGGAAGCCCTCCTCGCTATAAAGCATAACCACATCACCCTTTTGGAAAACCCCCTCTACCTTTTTTACGCCTGCTGGAAGTAAACTCTTTCCCTGTTTGATAGCCATGTAGGCTCCTTTGTCGATGTGTAGGGCGCCCTTTGGCTCTTCAAGCATGGCAAGGGCCCTTTTGCCCTCCCTCAGCGGTTTATCTGAGGGCTTGAAATAAGTGCCTCTGGTGCTTCCTTTGAGGATGTCCACGAGATTGTCATCCTTGCCTGTGATGACCACGGGTATACCAAGTCTTACCGCTATGCGTGTGGAAGTAATCTTGCTCAGCATCCCACCCGTGCCAAACTCCGAGTTTATGCCTTTTACAAGATGTAGGACACTATCCACCTCTTCCACGATGGGTACGACCTTGCCTTCCCCGTCGAGTAAACCACCCGCTGTGGAGAAAAACACCAAAAGACTTGCTTCCACCATGTAGGCGGTGTAAACCGCAAGAAAATCGTTGTCACCAAAGAGAAGCTCTGATATGGCAACAGTGTCGTTTTCATTGATAACTGGTACCACTTTTAGCTTCAGCATGCTGTTGATGGCGTTTTTTGCATTCTGAAGTTTTTCCATGTCCTTGAAGATGTCTGCGGTGATAAGAGCCTGACCCACAGTAAGACCGTAGTTTGAAAAGACCATGTCGTAAAGGTGCATAAGGTAGGCTTGACCAACACCTGCTACAGCCTGTTTGAGGCTTATTTCCTTGGGTCTTTCCCTTATGCCCAGCTTTTTTACACCACATAGCACAGCCCCCGAGGAAACAAGTAGCACGCTATGACCTTCTTCTTTGAGGCTTTTTATATCGCTTGCGAGTCTTGAGAGGAAGGCAAGGTCTATGTCTCCTTCCTTTGTTTGTATTAGGTTTGAGCCAATCTTTACTGTTACCAGCATAGGTGTTATATTTTAAGGCATGCTCATAATAGCAGGTCCATGCGTAATAGAGAGCGAGGGCTTAGTCTTTCAGGTGGCAGAGCACTTAAAGAGGCTCTCGGAAGAATTTCAAGATTTTGACTTTGTCTTCAAGACTTCCTTTGATAAGGCAAACAGGAGTTCTCATAGGTCTTTCAGGGGTCCTGGTTTTGAAAAGGGTCTGCAAGTTCTAAGTAGGTTAAAGGAAGAGCTGGGACTTAAGGTTACCACGGATGTGCACGAAACTTGGCAGGTGGGTCCTGTGGCTGATGTGGTGGACATAGTGCAGATTCCTGCCTTCTTGTGCAGGCAGACGGACCTCCTTTTGGAGGCGGGCAGGAGCGGAAAGGTGGTAAATGTAAAGAAGGGACAGTTTCTGGCTCCCTGGGATGCGAAAAACATAGTGGAAAAGTTGAAGTTCGCCGGGGCGGTGGACTACTACATAACCGAGAGGGGTACCAGCTTTGGATATAACAATCTGATTGTAGACTTTAGAAGCCTGGTTATTATGAGGGATTTTACCAAGGTGATATTCGATGCCACCCACAGCGTTCAACTGCCCGGTGGCAGTGGCGATAGGTCTTCTGGTCAGAGGGAGTTTGTATTGCCACTCATGCGCGCTGCTGTGGCTGTTGGTGTAGACGGACTTTTTATGGAAACGCACCCAGACCCAGACAAAGCCCTGTCCGACGGTCCCAACATGATACCCCTTGGACAGTTAAGGGATGTTTTAGAGAGTGTTCAGCGCATTCTCAATGCGGTGCCCTCCACCTCAAGGGGGTAGTGGTTGCTAAAGCAGGCATCGCAAAAGTCCTGAGGGTTTTCTACCACAGACCTAAGACTTTCCAAAGACAGATACCTAAGGGAGTCGGACCCTATGAACTTCCTTATGTCTTCTATTGCCATCCTGTTGGCTATGAGCTCGTCCCTTGTGGGTGTGTCTATACCATAAAAACAGGGACCTATTACAGGCGGGGAGGGTATGCGCATGTGCACTTCTTTAGCTCCCGCCCTTCTAAGCATGCTCACAATCTTCTTGGAGGTTGTGCCCCTAACCAGTGAGTCGTCAATTACTACAACCCTTTTGCCTTCGAGTACAGCTCTGTTGGGATTTAGCTTCATGAGTACCTTTATATCCCTTAACTCCTGTGTGGGTTCTATGAAGCTTCTTCCCACATAGTGGTTCCTTATAAGCCCAAGCTCAAGGGGTAGGTTTTTTATCTGAGCGTAGCCTATGGATGGCACAACTCCCGAGTCTGGCACGGGAACCACAAGGTCTGCGGAAACATGGTCCTCATAGGCTAAGAGTTCACCCATGCGTTTGCGCGTTTTGTATACCCAGTTCTCAAACACAAAGCTTTCTGGCTTTGAAAAGTAAACAAGTTCAAATATGCACATGGACTTTTTCTCAGACCTGAAGGGGAAGTAACTCCTTATGCCCTGCTTGTCTACAACTATGACCTCTCCAGGCTTTACTTCCCTCCAGAGCTCCGCCTGTAGTATGTCAAAGGCGCAACTCTCTGATGCAAAAAGAACAGCATCCCTTAGTCTTCCCATAAGCAAGGGCCTAAAGCCCATGGGATCCCTGACTGCCACGAGCCTGTCCTTAAGAAGGTATAAGAGGCTGTAAGCCCCCCTGACTCTGGATATTGCGTAGAGGATTTTTGGAAGTACATCCCTGTCGGAAGGGTGTATTTCCATGCCTTCTGGAAAGATCGCCCCCTCATCTACCAAAGCAAGAAAAAGCTCCGTGTCGGAAGTGTGCATAAGCTTTACGCCTTTACCCTCAAGCTCTGTCCTTAAGGGTATGTAATTTACTAGGTTTCCGTTGTGGACCACGGCCATCTTTCCAAGGCTTGTATCTCTTAGGATTGGCTGGGAGTTTAGCCCTCCAGAGTCACCTGCCGTTGAGTACCTCACATGGGCAACCGCCCCATAGCCATAGACGCCTTCCAAATCCTCCCTCCTTATGACCTCGAGGACAAGCCCCGCCTTTTTTACCACCCTTATTTCTTCAAAGTCCGACACGGCTATGCCTACGCTTTCCTGTCCTCTGTGCTGGAGGGCATATATGCCGTAAAAGGCATACCTTTCTGCATGCTCTATGTTGAAAATTCCAAAAATTCCACACATGAGAATATAATAAGTCTCAAAGCTTACATCGGGTGAGGAATTACCACAAGCATAGCTCATCTCTGAAAAGGTTTTAGGTAATGGCATAGCAGTAAAGGTAGGCAAGTAAAGTTATGCATGCTACATCCAGTTTCTTAGAAACATTACTCTCTTGCTATAGCAAAGCATGTATGAAGCTTGTCCTAAAACCCTCTTACGTTCTTGAACTTTCAAAAGCGTTAACTTTCGGTAGCTTGAGTAGACTCTCTTTTTGCCAACCTTAGGCTTTTGTTGGGTAAAATTGGGAAAGGTTTTATGTTTGTGCGGACACTTTGTGATGGATCCCAGAAGTTCCACCTCCCACCTCCGAGCATGGAGTTTGGCATTATTACACCATCTACATGCGAAGCTTTTGTGGTTAGCTTTTGGCTTTTTGAGTTTCTCGCCCTATGTATAGGAATATAATAATTCTCAGAGCTTCAATGCGTTACAAGAAGCACATATACAGACTTTCCCGAGAGGATTTTTACCAGTTCTTACTTCAACACCAAAGGGGCCTTGAGCTTTTGTCAGAGGGAGAGTCTTTTGTAGAGTTTGCCCTTTACGAGCCCATCGATGACCTTGAGCCCTTGGAAGTTCTGACCGTAGAGGTGCTTCCGCCCGAGAGGGCTTTCAGACCCATAAGGGTCAAAAACCTAATGGTCCTCCCACCTTGGCTAAAACCTTTGGTCATAAGACCAGGGAGCGCCTTTGGCACGGGGTTGCATGCCACTACCAGACTTTGTCTTTACATGCTTCAGGACTTTTTGAAAAGGGGCTGGTCTGTTTTGGATGTGGGCACGGGAACTGGCATACTGGCCATAGCCAGCAAGAAGCTCGGTGCTGGCAGGGTTTTAGCCATAGATGTGGACCCCTTAGCGGTAGAAGAATGTATGCACAATAGTAAAGAGAATCATGCAAGGGTGGAGTGTTTGCTTGCAGAGCCCAAGGACATAGGGGAAAGCTTTGACCTTCTTCTTGCTAACCTTGAGCTGGAGGTTTTTAGGAGGGAGCTTTTGCACCTTAAGAGGCTTTTTAAAAAGGTAGCCATTTTCTCCGGCATATACGGAAGGCAGGAACTTGACGAGTTTTTGGAGCTTCTTGGGCAAAAGCCTGCTAAAATTAAAAGACTGGAAAACTGGCACTGTGTAGTGGTCAAGACATGAAATACCGTTACGGGCTTGAAGAAAAGAAAGAAAGAAGGTTATGGTTCGTAAGGTTGGTCAGAAGACTTGCCATATTTGGGCTTGTCTTTATAATGTTTTACACCCTTTTTCTCTACACTGGTGGAAGACCGCACATTTCTGAAGAAAGCCTAAAGGCTCTTTCTTTCATACCCTTGGAGAAGACCTACCAACTTGAATCAAGCAAGGATATTAAGGAGGTTAGACTCTACGCCGAGCAGGAAGGACAAAGAAAGGAGCTTTACGGCGCCAAGCTCCCTGAACCTTCAAGGGTGGTCTCCTTTGTTCTAAAACCCAGAGAGGCTGGTTTAAAGGATGGGGTGACAAAACTTTTTTTAGAGGTCTCTTCTGGACCTCTTTTAAAGAGGACTTATGAGCTTCAGGCAACGGTGGATACTGTTCCACCAAGGCTTAATATCATAGCCTACACCCAGTACACGCAACTTGGTGGTTCCTTCGCCATCAAGGTTAAGACGGAGGATGGTGCTCTGGTAAGCCTCTTTCACGGGGAACATGTTTATAGTCTCTATCCTTTGGGAGATGGCTACTACTTTGGTATTGTGCCAGTTAGGCTGGATGGTGGAGAAATCCAAAGTTTTAGAGTGGAGGCCTCAGACACCGCAGGAAACAAATCCTCGCAGAACATACACTTAAAAGTTAAGCAGGTCAGGTTTAAAGAAGATCATATAAGCATAGGGGACTCCTTTGTAAGCAAGGTCATATACCCTCTGCTCGGAAAGGAGGGTAGCGGTCTTACACCCCTTGAGGCTTTCAAGAGGGTAAACGAGGTTTGGCGCGCAAGGGACATAAGGAGAATTGAGGAAATGGGCAAGAAGAGTGAGCCGAAGGTTCTCTGGGATGGGGCTTTTCTTCAACTACCCAACAGCAAGGTGTTTGCTGGCTACGGCGAGATAAGGCATTATTTTTATGAAGGGCAGAAGGTTAGCGAAAGCAGGCACATGGGTTTTGACTTTGCCTCTTTGGAGAGAACGCCCGTGCCAGCTGGAAACTCAGGCCTTGTGGTCTTTGCAGGAGACTTGGGCATATACGGCAATACGGTGATAATAGACCATGGCATGGGTCTTATGAGTCTTTATGGACACCTGTCAGAGATAAGGGTCAAGGAAGGCCAGTTTGTGAAAAAGGGCGAGTCCATCGGTAGGAGTGGTGCCACGGGACTTGCCCTCGGAGACCACCTTCATTTTGGCATTCTGGTCCAAGGATATGAAACAAATCCCATCGAGTGGCTTGACCCCAAATGGATAAAAAATAACATCCTTGCAGTGCTTGAAGCCTGATGAAAAGGTTTAGGTATCATGCATCCTTAATCCTTGCCCCTTTGGTTGCTTTTCTTTTGAGGCTTCTTCACAAGACCATAAGGTGGGAAAGGAGGATAGACTACGAGCTTTATAGGGGTAAGATAATAGCCCTGTTTCATGGCAACGCCCTTGGAGTGGCCATGCTTGGTATAGATAGGGGCATATACGCCCTTGTGAGCAGGTTCAGAGACGGAGACATAGCGGAAAGTTTTTTGCTTAAGCTTGGATATAAGGTTGTAAGGGGCTCAAGCGAAGAAGGAAAGCCCCAAAAGGGTGGTAGTGTAGGTCTTTTGAAGCTTATAAAACTTCTTAGAGAAGGGCAAACAGTCGCCATAACCGTGGATGGACCAAGGGGTCCTTATGGAAAGGTTAAAGCTGGCGTCATACTCTTGGCACGAAAAACGGGAGTGCCCATAATTCCTGTGTATGTGGACTTTGACTGGTTCATAAGGCTTAAAACCTGGGATAGGCTCCTTATACCCCTGCCCTTCTCTAAGGCAAGGGTAAGGCTTGGAAGCCCCTTCTGGGTGCTTCCGGAGGACAGCGTAGATGTCAGGAGGGAGGAGTTGGAGGAGGTGCTTTTTTCTCTTTCTTTGGGAAAAGCTTCAGAGAAAGCTCTGGAGCTAAAAGAAAGCTAAGGCTTCCAAAGAGCGCAGTAAATAGCACAAGTGTGAAAGCCAGGGACTGCACAGGCTCGTAAAAACTGGCGAATATTACGGAGAACTCCCCCCTTTGCAAGAAAGAGAGGGAAGCCCTCATAGCAGTTCTTTTGCCAAGCCCGTATAGTATGCTACCCCAGTAGGTGGACAAGAGCTTGAAAGACAAGGAGACCAGAATTAAAAGAATCAAAAGCCACAGGTTAAAATGGAAGCTTAGTTTTGAGTGGAAGGTAAACATGAAGAAGAAGACGCCTACCGACAGGTCTTTCAGCTCCGACAGAGATTTTTCTATGAGTTCAAAGACCCTACTCTTCTCTGGCACAAGCACTCCCAACATAAAGGCTATGAGGGCATCAGAAAGGCCGAGCTTGAGGCCCACGCCAGAGGAAAAGAGTAAAAAGCCAAGCACAAGAAGGGGTATAAGACCCTCGTCCACTTTTTTGTCAAGATAATCAAAGGCTTTTCTGGAAGGACCCTTCAGAGCGTAGAATAGGAGGAACAAGAGCATTACAGCCAAAAGACCTCTCAGGAGGCCTACCATGTCTGGCTTTCCACCAAAGGTTAAGCCTGTAAGCACCGACAGCAGAAGCACGCTTACAAGGTCTTCAAAGATGAGCAGACCTATTAGAAGTTCAGCCTCAGGATTCACAAGCCTTTTGTAATCCATGAAGAGCTTGGCGGTAATGGCGGTACTACTGGGATATACAACCGCGCCAACCACAATGGAAAAGAGAAGGTCCTTTGTAAAGAGGTAAGAAAGGAAGAAGGCGGGAAAGAAGTTAAACCCAAGGTCTACAAAGCCGGGCTTTAGCACCCTTTTCATGCCCACAAGCCTTTCAAAAGAGTACTCAAGGCCTATAAAAAAGAAAAGAAGCACAACCGCAGAGTATTCAAAGATTGTAAGTATGTCCTCAGCCCTGTGGGGTAGCAGGAGCTTGCCCAGCAAGCCTGCCAGCATAAAAGAAAGGATGTGGGGCACTCTTAACTTTGAAAGGAGAAAGGCGAATAGGAAAAGGAGCAGAAAGACGCCCCCTGCCAGCATAAAGTCTTGAGGATTGTGCATATTAGGTACTACACCTTCCGCAGAGTTCTAAAAAGTGGCTTATCTGCTGGCGTGTGCCTACAACTATAAGGATGTCGCCAAACTCTATCTTTTCTTTATAAGGGTCAGGGCTTGGTATTATTTTCCCCTTTCTGTCTATGGCTATCACAGATACTCCGGTGGTTCTTCTTATCTGGAGGTCCGCTATGGTTTTGTTTACAAAGTTAGAGCCAACCTCTACCTTTACCCACTCCATGACCACCTCTTTAAGAATCAGCTCCATCTTTTCTGACTTGACTGGCTGGTACATGGCGCCTGCCAGCAAAAAGCCCAGCTCCTTTGCTTCTTCTTCTGTTAGGTCAAAGACATAGGCGGCTTCCTCGTCCTCCATTAGATATATCTCCCTCCTGCCCGTGTTGTATATCACAAGCACCAGCTCCCTCCCTTCCTTGAGACCCATTGAGTATTTTTTACCTATGCCCGGCAGGTCCGTCTCCCTTATCTCCATGAGCTTTATTTTACTGCTTTTTCAGAGTTTTTAGAAGGTCTTTTCTTTCTGTGAGTACTATTGACTTTATACCCTCATCCCTCTGGTAGGCTTCCGATATTTCCCTTTGTATGAATTCCACAAGCTTTTGGAGCTGGCTTTCTAACTCTTCTATTTGCTCTCTCATGCGCAGTATGATGTCTATGCCTGCAAGGTTAACTCCCATGTCCCTGCTCAGCATGAGGATAAATTCAAGCCTTTGGATGTCTTCTTCCGTGTAATACCTCGTCCTTCCCTTGCTTCTGGTAGGCCTTATGAGGCCCTCCTTCTCGTAGAGCCTGAGGGTTTGAGGATGAATGTTGAACATGCTGGCCACTACGCCTATGGTGTAGAGTTTAGCCCTTTCCCTTTTCATGAATGATTACTCCTTATGCGCTCAGGTTCTGGCAACAGTTTGTCAAGCTCCTCAAGGAGCTGTCTTATCCTCCTTCCGTCACCAAAGAGCTTGTCCACAAAGCCCAGCTTGGGAATGTCTATGTGGACTCTCGCAAATAGGTCACCTCTGCCGTCGGACATGAGCTTTGGCATGCCGTAGCCTTCCATTCTTATGGTATCTCCTTCCTGCACGCCCGCTGGCACCTTCACCTTTATACGACCACCGTCAATAGTGGGAACTTCTATCTCTGCTCCAAGCACCGCCTCGGTGAGTTTTATGTTTACATCCACGTAGAGGTTATTGCCCCTCCTTTCAAAGATGCTGTGAGGCTTTACCCTTATGCCTATTATCAGGTCTCCAGATGGACCTCCAAACCTGCCCGCATGTCCCTTGCCTTCAGCCATCACCTTGCTACCAGTATCCACGCCCGGAGGAATTTTCACCTTGACCTCTTCCCTTTGAGGCACTACACCCTTA
>JAOAIS010000052.1 GCA_026414575.1 Aquificaceae bacterium
CGGTATCCTCGTTGCCTATGCCTATACCACCGTAGTCTCTTTGCTTGTAATAGGGTGGAGAAGTTATAATAAGGTTCACAGAGTTAGAGGGAAAGGACCTAAGCACTTGGTAGGCATCACCTAAAAAGACCCTATCAAGAAGTTCCATAAGGGACAATTTTATTACACCACCTGCCTGCGAATTCTCCTTGAGAGGTTGGTCATAAGCTCGTAGGGTATGGTGCCAGCTAGTTTGGCAAGGTCCGCAAAGCTTTGGTTTTCGCCCACTATCTCCACCCAGTCTCCTACCTCTGCGTCGGTGTTTGTCAGGTCTACCATGGTCATGTCCATGGTTATGTTGCCTATAATTTTTACCGCCCTACCCTTGTAATAGAGGCTGGCTTTGTTAGAAAGGCACTTCATAAGGCCATCCGCATAGCCAAAGGCGACAACGCCAACCTTAGTGGGCTTTTTGGTTATATAGGTTCTTGAATAAGAAATAGGACAATCTTTAGGAAGTATCTTCACCGATATGATTCTCGCCTTTAACTCAATTGTCCTTTTTAGCTCAAGGGGATAGTCCTGAACGGGTTTTTCACCATAAAGGGCAAGACCAACCCTGAGATGGGTGGTAAAGGGCACGCGATAAAGAACGCCTGCAGAACTTTCTATATGAATGTAGGGCAGTTTTCCATATCTTTTTACTATGTCCTCAAACCTTTTAATCTGAAGCATAGAAAAACCCTCGTCTAAAGGGCTTGATAAGTGACTTAGCACGCCTTCTATCCTTGAATCTTGCACCAATTCCTCAAGAAAACCAAGTCTGCCCATACCTGTGTCGTATTTTACCTGTATAGGGATGTGTATGCCCTCAAGGGCTTTGAGGTGCTCCCTATGGGAAACAACGGGCGTTAGTGAGTATTCTACTAACGCCTTCTCCTCACCCTTTAACACGCCACCCAGGACAAGGATTTTTTTCTTTATGCCCGCTTTTCTTAACTCTACGCCTTCTTCCACGCATGCTACCGCAAGAGTGGAAACCGCATTCACTTCATCAAGTATTGAACCTACATGCACAGCTCCAATACCATAAGCGTCTGCCTTAACAACCGCTATTAGAGGCTTTTTGGAAAAACCAACAAGAGCGTTTACATTCCCAATTATGCCCTCCTTCCTAATTAAAATTGCAGCTCTTGCCATGGGTGATTATTCTAAACCAACAACCTTAGGACATTAATACAACTTCATGAAAGCACCATAAAGCCCGAGCCGATAGGAAGGCTATGAATCTAATTGTAAAAACTCTTGCTTTAACCTTAACATGCTCATCTCCCAGCATTTACCAACCTATGAACCAAAAATGCACCAAAAAGTTAAAGGTTTTATGGCAAGGCGTGTGCTATAATTAAAGCCCGATGGAACAGCCAATATACAATCCTTTTTACAGTTTCTTTAACCTTCTTTGGTTTTTCATACTTCTTGCGTTCATACTATTGCCCTTCTGGAGAAGGTATCTTCTTTCCAAAGCCCGTGAGGCCATCATAAGACAGCTGGAGGAGAAGAGGGGGAGTAGGGTTATAACCCTCATACACAGACAGGAAACGCTTGGCTTCTTTGGCATACCCATCTTTAGGTACATAAACATAGAGGATTCAGAGCAGGTGCTAAGAGCCATAAGGATGACACCACCAGAAATGCCTATAGACCTCATTGTGCATACTCCCGGAGGCCTTGCCTTGGCAGCCACGCAAATAGCCAATGCCCTTGTCAGACACAGGGGACCCGTAAGGGTCATTGTGCCACACTACGCCATGTCTGGTGGAAGCCTTCTTGCCCTCGCATCGGATGAAATAGCAATGGACCCAAATGCAGTGTTGGGACCGGTGGACCCACAGATAGGACAAATGCCTGCGGTTTCTGTGCTAAAGGTGCTTGAGAAAAAAGAGTTAAAGGATGTAGACGACCAAACCATAATACTTGCGGATGTGGCTCAAAAGGCAATAGAACAGATGAAGTCCTACCTCCTTTGGCTTTTGACTCAAAACGGTATGGAAAGGGAAAAGGCACAGCACATAGCGGAAGAGCTTGCCACGGGTAAATACACACATGACTACCCCCTTACAGTGGAATATTTAAAAAGCCTTGGACTCAACATAAGTACGGAGGTGCCGGAGGAGGTATATCAACTTATGGAACTCTTTCCTCAACCCATGGGTTCTCAGGTACCTTCTGTGCAGTATATCCCAGTGCCTTACAGAACCAATCAGGAGGGTCGACATTGAAGATAAAGGTTGGCCTTGTAGGTTGTGGTGTTGTGGGGACAGGCGTGGTGGAGCTCCTCCTTAAGAACAAAGAGGTTATAAGAAAAAAAACAGGCATAGAACTTGTGCTTTCAAAGGTGGCAGACAAGGACTGGAGTAGGCAAAGAGCCTTTGATGTACCGCAAGAACTAAGAACCGTCAATTATGAGGAAGTTTTGGAAGAGTCCCATGTGGTGGTGGAGCTCGTTGGAGGGAAAGGCTTTGCCAAGGAGTTGATAGAAGAGGCCTTAAAGAAAGGGAAGCACGTGGTAACCGCCAACAAACACCTCCTTGCAGAGGAAGGTCGGGCAATATTCCAGAGTGCCCAAGAGAGGGGGCTCTGCGTCGGTTTTGAGGCTTCTGTGGGAGGGGGCATACCCATCATAAAGGCTGTGAGAGAGTCTCTTGTAGGCAACAACATAAGGGCTGTATACGGTATTCTAAACGGCACCACCAACTATGTGCTCACACGCATGCTTGAGGAGGGTGTTAGCCTTCAAGATGCCCTAAAGGAAGCCAAAGAAAAGGGTTATGCAGAAGCAGACCCAAGCCTTGACATAGACGGCTGGGACAGCGCCCACAAGATAGCCATACTCTCCTTCATGGCCTTTGGAGGCTTTTTCCCCTTTTCCGGGGTTTATGTAGAAGGAATAAGACATGTAGACCTTTTGGATGTGGAGCTGGGTAGAGAACTTGGCTACGCCCTTAAGCTTCTTTCCATAGCCAAGAAAAGGGAAGAAGAGCTTGAAGTCAGGGTGCATCCAACCTTCCTTCCTGAAGAGGACCCCCTTGCAAAGGTCTCAGATGTTTTTAACGCCATTATGGTAGAGGGTGACTTTGTGGGTAAAGTTATGCTTTACGGCAGGGGCGCTGGCGCATATCCTACTGCCTCTGCGGTCGTTTCTGACCTTATAGATGTCTCAAGGCGCATAATATCGGGCACTCCCTGCAAAGAAAGCATAAACTGGGAAGATAAGAGCTATAGCCTGAGTGACAACTTTTACAGTAGGTACTACATGAGGTTCGATGTGCCAGACAAACCCGGAGTGCTTGCAAGCATATCAAGGGTTCTTGCAGACTACCACATTAGCATAGCCAGTGTTCTACAAAAGGAAAAGGTCTGTAAGCTGGCAGGAAGGGAGGGAGAACATGTAGTGCCACTTGTAATACTCACCCACAAAGCCTACGAGAGGAACATGCGCAAAGCCCTCGAGGAGATACAGAACTTGCCCGTGGTAATAGGAAGCCCAGTGCTCATAAGGGTTGAAGAGGAAGCGGAATGAAGCTTTTGGCTCCTTCCATACTATCCGCAGACTTTTGGAGGTTGGGTGAGCAGGTAAACGCCTGCGTGGAGGGGGGTGCAGACATCATACACTTTGATGTTATGGACGGCCACTTTGTGCCAAACATAACCTTTGGACCCCTTCTGTTGGAAAGTATAAAAAAGCACTGTCCACTACCCTTGGATGCCCACCTGATGATAGAAAAACCCGAGAGGTACATACCCGATTTTATAAGGGCAGGTGCTGACATGGTAAGCGTCCACGTGGAAAACACTCCCCACCTGCACAGAACCCTTGAGCTCATAAGAAGCCTTGGTGCGAAGGCTGGCGTGGTTATAAACCCAGGCACAGCCCTGTCGGTTCTGGAAGAAGCCCTTCATTATGTGGACTTTGTCCTGCTTATGTCCGTAAACCCTGGCTTTGGTGGTCAGAAGTTTATAGAGAGGTCTTTGCAGAGGCTAAGAAGGTTAAAGACTATGGTGGAAAGTATAAAGCCAGAGGTGATTATAGAGGTGGACGGCGGTATAAAGGAGGAGAACATATTGGAAGTGGCAAGGGCTGGCGCAGACATCCTTGTGGTAGGCTCTGGCATCTTTGGAACGGAAGATGTGAAGGCTCAAACGAGAAAGCTCAAAAATCTTATCACCTCTTCAGAGGCATCGTAAATCTCTGCAGGTCAAAGACATTAAAAACTAAGAAGGCCTCTCTTGTATATTTTTGTCTTGTGCCGTCGTAGATGTCCCTTAACAAAAGCCCGAAACTCCAGCAAGCCCCCCTGTAATCAAAGCTCAGTTGTCTCTGAATGTCCTTGTTTACCCTGTTGTCCCTGACCAAGCTAAAGATCATGCTGGTGGCTCTATATTGTACATTAGCGGATAGGCTGTATTGATCGTTGAGTCTGCTACCGTCGTACTTTTTTTCCAATGTCCTGCCCAAAGTTAGGCCGTTACCTCCGTGAGTAAAGGTCAAAGAGCTTGCTGCCTTTAAAAAGCGCCCGTTGACTGGGTCATAATTAGTGTCAGAGGAAAGCCTTAACCACTCAATGGGGTAAAGCCATAGCACAGTTCTTACGGGAAGTATTTTTTCCTTTACTTCCTGTCCCAAGTAATTGAACCTTCCAAGGTGGTTGTATCCTCCTTCCATAAAAAGTATATAAAGAAGCCTTTCTTTGTATTGACCATAGCTTCTTAGGGTGTAACGAAGCGCGTTCTCTTTGTTCATCTGGTCCAAGTTGTCAAACCTTGGATTGTTATAGGTTTTTGGCCTGTAAGAATAAGAAAGCTCGAGAATGTTCTTTGTATCTATTCCGCCATGTCTTAGGTTAAAAAAGAAGGGCAAGCTCTCTCGGTATCTGAAGGAAGCCAAAATAGATTTATCCTTAAAGTCACCCCCTTTAGTGTCAAGATAAAAAAGGTTCTCCATGGTAACTGTGGACAGGAAGTTCATCGCAAAAAGCCTCTTGGGTAGGGAAAGCTCTGGAAAAGCCAAAAGCCTGTGCGACCTCAAGCCCTCCTGCCGGTAAAAGTTTGTGTAGGAGGCGTTAAGGTTAAAATAAAGAAAGTTAAATAGATTGCGCTCTTTCAGGTATAAGTTTGCCTCCGGCAATCTCTGTAAGGTTTTTTTGTTGTCGGGCATGGTCGTGTCATAAAACCTCCAGAGGCTTAGGTTGAAGAGGTAGCTTTCCTCATCCCTTCTATAACTTAGATAAGAGGTAAGATAGGGCAATGTCCTCTCCCTTGTGGTAAGGTAAACATCCTGCATAAAGTAGGGGTCCGATAGAAGGTCCACACCAGCCTTGAGGTCTCCAAGATCAAGGTCCCATTTCAGGCGGTAGCGGTTTTCTCTGAAAGCGTTTAGACTTCTTCCCTGCCACCATCTGCCAGGTGGTTCTGGCTCTTTGTAAAAGGAAGCATTGAGCATAAGGTCAAGAGGCTTTCTCATGGACTGACGGTATTCAAGACTTAAACCTTTGGCCTGTCTGTCCCTTAAGTCCAAGGTAAAAGTCGCATCCTTATCTTTAGAAATGGCCCAATAAATGGGCTGTTGGTATAGGAAGTTGTTGTAGGTGTTAGAACCAATCGTAGGCGGAAGAAGTCCAGACCTTCTCTCTCCAACTGGAAAAAAGCTCACGGGCAGATAGGCAATGGGCACATCAAACAGCTTTAGAATGTTGCTCTGACTAAATACGTACCTCTGGGATATGTTAGCCCTCGAAAAGCAAAGGCTCATTTCCTTTTTCTGCGGTGGACAGGTAGTTATAGAGCCCTGCTCAACTACATAGCTTTCCCCATATTTATCCAACCTTCCTGCGGTAAAGTTGAACTTCTCAAACCTACCCTCCGCATCGATAAAATAGCCTGTGTCCCTCTCGAGGTCCAAGAAGGCCTCCTTCCCCCTCGCCTCAAGCCTTGCATCCAGCGACCTAACATAGACATTGCCTCGAGCATATACGGTTCTTTTGGTAGGGTCGTAGGTCATAAAGTCAGCCCTTATATAATAACTACGATAGTAGGCCTCTACATCGCCTTCCGCCTTGAAGCTTCCGTCGGGTAGCCTTTCCAAACTCCAAGAAAGCACATCGAGGGCAAAAGAAGAACAAGAGGATAGAAAAAGGAAAAAATATAAGAAAAAGAGCATGAAGATATTTTATCATCCAGTTAGTTTAACGTTTTAAAGGAACTTTTAGAAAAATATCCATATGGACTAAGCACGCTAACAGTTAAAATTTAAAAACATACTCAAAAATCACTATGCTAACTATGGCATGTAGTTATTCTACTGAGGCACCCTCTGGGGTTTTAGCCCTCTGAATAATCTTTACAACAACCCACCTTTTTGTTTTTGATAGAGGTCTTGTCTCTCTTATTACCACAAGGTCTCCTAACTTACACTCCTTTTTGGGGTCATGGGCATGATATTTTTTACTCTTTATTATGTGTTTTTTGTAAAGAGGGTGCGATTCTTTTCTGTCCACCTTCACCACAACCGTCTTTTCCATCTTATCACTCACCACAACACCAACGAGTTCTTTTCTTTTAAGATGCCAATTTTTCTCCATCATGACTCACCTCTTAACTGCTTTTCTCTCAATAGAGTTAAAACTCTTGCCAACTGCCTTCTTGTGTTCCTAATTTGCATAGGATTTGGCAGGCCTTCTATCTTTTTCCTAACCCTTAACCTAAAAAGTTCTCTCCTGAGCTCTTCTTCCTTCTTTAAAAGGTCCTGAAGGCTTAGTTTTTTAAGTTCTTTTGCCCTCATGCCTTCATACCTCCTGCCTTAACAAGCCTTGTTCTGATGGGCAGTTTTGCATCCACAAGCCTGTGGGCTTCTTCCGCCACCTCTTCGGGCACGCCAGAAAACTCATAAAGGATTCGCCCCGGCCTTACAACAGACACAAAACCTTCTGGATCACCCTTACCACCGCCCATTCTCACCTCGTTAGGTTTTTTTGTATAGGGTTTGTCGGGAAAAACCTGTATCCATATTTTTGCCCCCTTCCTCAAGGCACGCACCAAAGCTATCCTTCCAGCCTCTATCTGCCTCTGAGTCAACCAGCAAGCCTCTATAGCCTGTATTCCATACTCTCCAAAGGAAAGCCTGTTACCGCGCAGAGCTTTACCCTTTAGTGTTCCTCTCTGAGTTTTCCTGAATTTTGTCTTTTTTGGAGCAAGAAAGGACATATCTTACACCTCCTTTTCAGCCTTCTTAAGGTCTTCCTCTATCTTCTTGACTATCTCTTCTTTGCCGCCCTTTAGCACATCGCCTTTGTAAATCCATACTTTGACGCCGAGGACTCCATACTTGGTCTGCGCAACCGCAAAACCATAGTCTATTTCTGCCCTTAGGGTCTGGAGGGGCATCCTACCCACAAGAAACCACTCCGCACGCGCAAGCTCCGCACCACCTATGCGCCCCTTAACCTGGACCTTCACCCCCTTTGCCCCTGCTTTAAAGGCGTTGTCTATCGCTCTTTTCATAGCCCTTCTATGAGAAACTCTCCTTTCTATTTGCAGGGCAATTTCCTCCGCCACCAGCTGAGCGTCAAGTTCGGGCACTCTGACTTCATCCACCGTTATGACAACATCCTTACCTCTGGTTATGTACTCTACATCCTTTTTTAGCTGTTCCACTTCGGCGCCCTTTCTACCTATGATTATGCCAGGTCTTGCGGATAAGACCCTCACCTTAACCTTGTCAGCCATTCTCTCTACCATAACCTTTGAAATACCAGCTGATGAGTATCTCTTTTTGATGTACTCTTTTATTCTTAGGTCTTCGTGAAGCAACTGCGTATAATCCCTCTTGTTGGCGAACCACTTTGATTGCCAATCTCCTATCACTCCAAGCCTAAAACCTATGGGGTGCGTTTTCTGACCCATTACTCTTCCTCCTTTGCTTCAAGCACCAGAGTTATATGGGATGTTCTTTTCCTTAGCATGGTCGCTCTTCCGTGGGCTCTGGGCATCCATTTTTTGTAAACTGGGCCGTCGTCCGCCACCGCCTTTTTTATGAAAAGCTTGTCAAGGTCCATGCCCTTTTGTTCAGCGTTGGCAAGGGCGCTCTTGAGAAGCCCTTCCACCATGCGGGCAGACTTTTTTGGCATGAACCTAAGTTGATAAAGAGCGTCCCCAGCCTTCATACCCTGTATAACCCTCAAAACTTGTCTTGCCTTCGTGGGAGAAACCTTTGCATATCTCAAAACAGCCCTTGCTTCCATCTTTGTCACCTCACTTTTTCTTTGTAGCCTTTGCAGACTTTTCGGGATGCCCCTTAAAGGTTCTTGTTGGGGCGAATTCACCCAGCTTATGCCCGACCATGTCCGAGGTTATGTAGATAGGGACAAAGGTTTTGCCGTTGTGAACCGCTATCGTATGACCCACAAACTCGGGTATTATGGTAGTATCCCTGCTGTAGGTTTTTATCACCTTCCTTTCACCCGTCTGGTTCATCCTCTTTATCGTCGACCAAAGCTTTGGGTCAACCCAAGCCTTTTTGTTTACCAGCTTTCTGTATTCCTCCCAGGTCTGTTGGTATTTTTCAAGAGCCTTTTGATAGAGCTCTGGTATATGCTGCACCCTCCTCACTTTTTTGTACACCCTCTGAATTTTCCTATGAAGCTTGAGAAAGGTATCCAGGTCCTCTACGAGCTTGTGTCTCTTGTTCCAAGCGCCTTTAAAACCCATTACTTAACACCTCCTCTTAGAGGCTTGCCCTTACGGGAAACAAGTATGAACCTGTCAGAATATTTCTTACCCCTCCTCGTTTTATAGCCCTTTGTTTTCCAACCCCAAGGAGATTCTGGGTGTTTACCCTTTGTCTTTCCCTCGCCGCCACCATGGGGATGGTCTACTGGGTTTGTGGCTGTGCCCCTCACGATTGGTCTCCAGCCAAGCCACCTTCGCCTACCAGCTTTGCCATACTTTACAAGCTCATGCTCTGCAAGACCAACCACACCCACTGTAGCCATACACCTCTGATGCACAAGCCTTATCTCACCAGAGGGTACCCTTAGCTGAACATAATCACCAACCTTACCAAGTATCTGAGCGGACATGCCTGCAGATCTGGCTATCTGTCCACCCTTTCTCGGATGTAGCTCCACGTTATGAACAACCGTACCTACTGGCATATACTTAAGGGGAAGGGCGTTGCCCACCTTTATTTCTGGCAGTTCTTTACCAGCTTCCGCATCCTCGTAAGATATGGACATAACCCTATCACCCACCTTGAGACCCTCTGGCCAAAGTATGTATCTTTTTTCGCCATCTGCATAGTGAAGAAGGGCTATACGGGCTGACCTATTTGGGTCATATTCTATGGCAGCCACCTTGGCAGGCACAAGACTTTTGTCCCTCTTGAAATCTATAAGTCTATAGTGTCTCTTGTTACCACCACCTCTACCCCTTGAGGTTATCTTACCCTGCTGTGGGGACCTTCTCTTTGCCCTGTGGAGGTATTCGAGCAGAGAAATTTCTGGCTCTTTCTTGGTTATCTCAGAAAAGTCGTAAAGGACAGCATGTCTCTGACCGTTGGTAACCGGCTTTAGTTTCCTTACACCCATATTCACACTCCTGTAAGGTCTAATTCTTTGTCCTGTGGTATGGTTACTATGGCCTTCTTGTAGGCTCTCGTGCTACCATACCTCCTAAACTTACCAATAATCCTCTTCTTTTTTGGCTTGACTATGAGGGTATTTACCTTGACAACTTCAACCCCAAAGAGCTTCTCCACTGCATGCTTTATCTCGTGCTTTGTGGCATCCATGGCCACCTCAAAGGTGTACTTTTTGTAGTCCTCCATGAGCCTGTTGCTCTTCTCGGTTATTATGGGCCTGATGATAACCTCCTCTGGTCTTCTCATGATGATAACCTCTCGTAAACTTTCTCCAGTGCCTGAGCGGTAAGAACTAGCTTGTCCGCCCACATGATATCATAAACATTAAGGCCCTCCACGGGGACCACCCTTACCTCAGGCAGGTTTCTGAAAGATTTGTATACGACCTCCTCCTTATGCGGTAATACAATCAAAACCTTGTCTTCGGTCACCTGCAGGTTTTTTAGAATTTCCAGAGCCTTTTTTGTCCTTGGCGTGTCCCCCAAAGAAAGTTCATCAACCACAAGAAGGTTATTCTCCTTTGCCTTAAGGCTAAGAGCCATCTTCAAACCAAGCCTCCTCACCTTCTTGGGAAGGCCGTAGGAGTAGTCCTTTGGCTTTGGTCCATGGGCAACACCGCCACCAACAAAGATGCTGGCTCCCTTATCTCCATGCCTTGCATTACCCGTGCCCTTTTGGGGAAGTAGTTTTCTTCCGCTGTAAGATACCTCTCCCCTCGTCTTGGTGCTGTGTGTTCCTTGCCTTGAACTGGCAAGTTGCCATTTAACCACCTCCCACAGGATGTGCTTCTTTACCTCTACTCCAAAAACCTCAGGCTTTAGACTTACATCAAGCACTTTCATCTTTACCCACCTCTTTAAGGAGGTTTTCAAATACGGGCTTCATCCTAGCGAGTTTAAGCCTCTGAGACCTCCTGTCAGCAATCCTACTCTTTTCTATGTAAATTAGACCACCCTCTGGACCAGGTACCGAGCCTTTTACAAGCATGACATCGTACTCAGGAATAATGTCAAGAACAAGCAGAGCTTGAACCTTTATGGGCTCGTTGCCCCAATGGCCTGCCATCCTTTTGCTTTTCCACACTCTACCTGGGTCTGACCGGTTTCCTATGGAACCAACAGCCCTGTGATATCTGTGTCCATGAGATTTGGGAAAACCGCCAAAATCCCATCTTTTCATCGTGCCTGCAAAACCTCTTCCCTTGCTTCTGCCGAGCACATCCACCAACTCGCCTGGCTGAAAGACATTTTCAACCCGTAGCACTTGCCCAACTTCAAAGCCTTCTACTGAATCCACCCTGAATTCCCTTAATTTTCTAAGTATCCTTCCCACCTTTTTAAGATGTCCAAGCTCAGGCTTTGTAAGGTGTTTTTCCTTGTCTTCAAGGGCGCCTACTTGAATGGCGGTGTAGCCATCTCTTTCCATAGTCTTTATAGAGGTTATGCAGTTGGGCTTTAGCTGTATTATGGTGGCAGGCACAGAAGTGCCATCCTTCAGGAAAACTCTCGTCATACCTATCTTCTTACCTATCATACCTATAGCCATGGCTATCTCCCTATGATAAGCTCCACATCAACACCCGCAGGAAGGGTAAGGTCTCTGAGAGATTCTATAGTTTGAGAAGTTGCCCTTGTTATGTCCAGTATCCTTCTATGCTCCCTTATTTCAAAGTGCTCCCTTGACTGGTCAAACTTGTGGGGAGACCTCAACACAATCCATCTTTTTCTGCGAACGGGCAAGGGTATGGGACCCTTTACGACTCCTCCGGTTCTTTTTACCGTATCTATTATCTGTTTCACATACTGGTCAAGCAGTCTGTGGTCATAGGACCTGAGCTTTATCCTAATAAGCTCCTGTTCCATAATGTGCACCTCTACTCTATTATTTTGGTGACTACGCCAGCGCCTACTGTTCTTCCGCCTTCACGTATGGCAAATCTGAGCTGTTCTTCCATAGCGACGGGCTTGACGAGTTCTACTTCAATCTCCACATTGTCGCCGGGCATGACC
>JAOAIS010000057.1 GCA_026414575.1 Aquificaceae bacterium
CTACTCAAATAACCTCCAAAATATCCCTTAGAAGGAAGAAAGAGACTTTACACATGCCACCATCCAACATACACATTCTCGTCCTTACATAGCTTCTTATACTTCCTTATGTTTCTTACCACTTCATCCCTTGCCATGCCATGCCTCTGCTTTTCTTATGCATTTCCCAATAGCTCTATGGCACACTGGCTATGGTATGTTCTGTTGTTAGTTGCTTTTTTATACAAGATTCCGCCCCTGCTTATGCCTAATGCAATATGAACGCTTTATGCCTGTATAGTCAGGAAATACGACAAAGCCTTTTGGTAGGTCTTGTGGTATATGGTCAAAGTGGAAGCCTTCTTTGGTATATCTTTGTGGTTCTTGTCAGCTTGAAGGGTCTTCCTAACTTTGTTATAACCTCTCTAATTTCGCCCCATAAGGTTACATGACCCCACTGGCATAAATTAGACACAGTATTTGTAGATGCTTCTGTAACATATCAAGCACATAAATATGAAAGCTAAAATTCAATCAGATTTTGCGCTAAATAATAAGTCATTTTTACTGCAAAACATGAACATGTTCCTTATTGGCTCAATCCTTAAAAGGGCAATATGTCTCGCGTAAAAAAGATAGCTATCTTTTAAAACTTAAACTTACAAAAGGCATGATAAATAACCTGAGAATTTATAATAAGACACGCATCCTTTTCCTAAAGTTCTCAGCCCACCACAACTACCATATTATTATGCCTCTTAACTTAGAAAGACCACTAAGCCCGCCAATCATTTATAAAACATAGCAAAGTGGGCGTCAAAATAGCCCTAATAGTATCAGAAATACTATACACACGGAGACAAAATGAGCAAAAGTGTTAGGTCAGCTGACTTAACTCTTATAATTTTTTCATGCAGGACCAAGGTACAATCCCAGAACCCATAAAAACGGCTCTGGAAAAGCTTACCCTCTTGCCCACCTATGGAGAACGTGGAGCGGGGAGATTTCTTTATAATTTGCTAAAATTGCCAGAGGATGTGCGGTCCGAAGTAGTAAAAGCCCTTGAGCGTGCCGCAAATACCATAAAGCGGTGCGCAGAGTGTGGAATTTACACAGATAGGGAAATATGTATCCTGTGCTCAAACCCCAAAAGAAGCAAAAGGTTCATATGCGTGGTAGAAGAGTCCCAAGACGCCTTTGCTATAGAAAAGCTCGAAAGATACACGGGTGTTTACCATGTGCTTGGCGGAAGGATAGCACCTTTAGAGGGTATATCGCCAAAAGACCTAAGCATAGACAATCTCCTTGAAAGAATAGAAAAACACAAAGTAAAGGAGGTTATAATAGCGACAAACCCAAACACGGAGGGCGAAGCCACTGCTAATTACTTGGCAAAGCTAATAAGGAGTCGATTCCCTGCCGTTAAGGTTAGCCGCATCTCCTACGGTCTACAATTTGGCTCACTCATAGAGGTAGCAGACGAGCTGTCATTAGAAAAGTCTATAGAAAACAGAAGGTCTCTCTGAAAGTCTTCCCTTTTTAGTATCTTTATTCTGACTTCTGGCTTTAGTATCTTTAACCTTCGAGGAATACCCATATCGTAATCGATTGCATGACCCCTTCCTACAAGAACCACCACCTTATAACCAGCATACTTATCCATAAGCCTTGATATGGCAAGAGCCATTCCGTTGTCCCAGGCGTTTTGAACGTCAAAAAACCTCCTTTCGTCGACCTTAGGATGGGAAGCCAATGTCTTTTTTAATTCCTGCATCTCTTTTTCACTGTTCGGGATAATAGGATGGGGTAAGCTATCGTCCCCTACCCTATCAAGCCCCTTAGACCTTATGGCATGAACCAACTCCGAGGATATGTTTATGGCTTTGAGTCTAATGCCCTTGTCTTTTGCGTACATCCATATATCCCTGTAAAAGCTTGGGTCAAAGCCCCATCTTTTTGAATACTGGGTCCTTTTGAGCATTTCCTCCTCGTCAATCTTGCATGCTATGTATTCGTCTAAAGCTTGTTGAAAGGGTTGCTGGAACATCTCCATGGCTATTAGGAACTTATAACCCCTAGAAAAAAGCAATTTTATAATTGAAAGCTGAAAATCGTGGTCCTCTTTACTCGTATGCTCTTCTGGAAGAAATATAACCTGATACCTATCCAGCGAAAAAACTTCTCTCGTATGCGTTATTGAAACAGCAAAAACAATTAGTGAAAACAGAAATAACATGATATAATTTTAAGAGTAAAAGATATCCACAAGGAGGAGTAAAATGGCAAGAAAACCGAGAAAAAAGGGTGGTGCTAGATACAAAAGAGTAGTTCTTTCACTGCCAAAAAGACTCTATTATGTGTTAAATGGCATTGCAATGGGTGACGACCGTAAACTTAACAGGCTTATAAAGGGAATTCTTGAAGACAAACTTATGGAATCTACTGTGGCGGAGCTTGAGCTATACTTAGGAAAAGGAGAAGAGGAGGAAGAAGAGGAAAAGGAATCCCAAGAACAGGCATGATAAGTAATAGGGTTAAGTCCCTTAGTCCTTACAAGACAGAAACTACCCATGCACCAATAAGGCTATCCTCAAACGAGCTGTCCATTGAGCTTCCAGACTTTGTAAAAAGGAGAATAGGAGAGGAAATCTCTAAACTGTCCCTTAATCGCTATCCAGACCCCGAAGCCAAGTTGCTGAAAGAAGCCATAGCCCAGCGCTTTGGTCTGAAGGTAGAAAATCTGCTTCTTGGTAATGGTTCTGACGAGCTCATATACTACCTTTCCATGGCAATAGGCGAATTTGATAAGGGTGTGTTCTACCCGGTGCCAACCTTTTCCATGTACGGCATATCCGCACAGGTTTTGGGAAGGGAAAGGATTGAAGTAAAGCTGAAAGATGATTTTGACATAGACTTGTCAGAGAGTATATACAGGATAGAGGAGAAAGGGCCAGCGCTCGCCTATTTTGCATACCCAAACAACCCAACGGGAAACTGCTTCAGCGAGGAAAAAATTAAAGCTATAAGGAACATGAAATTATTCACCGTAATAGATGAAGCCTACTACCACTATTCGGAAAAAACCTTCTTAAAGGATGCCCTCGAGAGAGAAGACACGGTGGTTCTGAGGAGCCTTTCCAAGATAGGCTTGGCAGGCCTTAGGATTGGTTTTATGGTGGGCAGGGAAGACTTAATAAGTGAAATCAACAAGATAAGGCTACCTTTTAATGTTACGCTCCCTTCACAGGTCATAGCTCGTCTTATGCTTGATGAGTTTTATCACATATTAGAAGAGGAAATCGAAATAGCTAAAAAAGAGAGAGATAGAGTTTACAAAGAGCTTTCAAAAATGGAAGGTATAGCAGTATACCCCTCCAAGGCCAATTTTATCCTATTCAAAAGCCTCGTAATGCCCGCTGATATAATGCATAGAAGGCTTGTCCAAGAGGGAGTCCTCATAAGGAATTTTTCCTACATGATTCCAGATAGCCTGAGAGTCACCGTAGGAAGGGCTTGGGAAAATGACGCTTTTCTGGAGGCCATTCAAAAGATTCTTAATACCCCTTGATTAATGATAAAAATTTTCATATAATAATTAATGATGAAAATGCACAGGAGGTTAGACCATGAGAAAGATAACAAGAGAGGAGATTTTGAACCTTTACGAGTACGAGAAAGTACGCCCCCAAAAGATGCAAGAGGTAATACAGCTAAAGAAAAAGAGAAGGGTTTTCATGGAACCTTGGTTGCACCTTGTCTTCGAAAACAGGAATACCGTATGGTTTCAGATTCAGGAAATGATAAGGGCGGAGAGAATGGTAAGAGAAGAGGATATACAGCAAGAAATAGATGTGTACAACGAACTCATACCTGACAAGAATGAACTATCGGTCACCATGTTTATAGAAATACCTGATGCCAGCGACAGAAAAAGACTACTTCCACAACTTGTGGGCATACATGACAATCTTTATTTCCACATAGGCAACAAGCACACAGTCAGGGCGGTGGCAGACGAAAGGAGCAAGGAAGATTATGAATATGGAAAAGCTGCAGTAGTTCACTTCCTTAAGGTAAAGCTTACGGACCAACAAATAGAAGACTTTAAACAGGAACAGGTAAGGATAGAAGTGAACCACACAAACTACAAGGCTATGACCATACTGCCAGAGGAGGTAAAGGCAGAGCTTATCAAGGACCTGGCTTCCGATTAAAATATTTTTGATGATAAATGTGTATGCAAGCCTGGGGGGCGTTTTTAAAAAATTTGGCATTGACCAATTTGGCGATGTAAGACATGAAGCTATAGTATGGCTTGATGTGGAAAAACCCAGCGAGGCTGAGATAGATTGGCTCAAAAGTGCGGTCGGCTTTCAAATGCCCCCAAGGGAAGTTTTTGGTGACATAGAGATAAGCAGTAAATACAAGGAGGAGGGGGAAGCCATATACATGAACCTTTCCTTCGTAATACAACAGAAAGAAGACATAAGCGTTGAGCCAGTTCTCTTTTTCATAAAGGGTAGGTATATGGTGAGCATACGCTACAGGGACATACCAAGTATGCTCATCTTCATCAAAAGGATGGAGCAAGCCCCTATGAATTTTCAATTTCCAGAAGTCATATTTTCCCAGATAGTTCACATAGAAGTGGACAGGCTAGGCGATAGGTTGGAGATATTGGGCAGAAGGATAAGGAACCTCAGAAAGGAAGTCTTTGTGGAACAATCGGAAGAAATCATAAGGGAAATATCCTATTACGACGAGCTAAACATAACCATCAGGGAAACCATTAACGAAAAACTCAGGATTCTAAGCCACTTCGTAAAAAGCCCAAAAGTAAACGCCCAAACCAAAAGAGACATAAAGATAGCCCTTGACGACCTTCATACCCTTCTTGACTACACGAGCTTTTACATGGATAAGCTAGACAGTATCCAGAATTCACTTCTGGGACTTATATCTATCAAGCAGAACGAGGCGGTAAAGGTCTTTACCGTGCTTGCCACCATATTCCTACCTGCAACCTTAATAGCCAGCATCTTTGGAATGAACTTTGAAAACATGCCAGAACTGCACTGGAAATATGGCTACCCCCTCTCCCTACTGCTTATGCTTGGCACGACCCTTTCCCTAATCTACTGGGTCAGAAGAAAAGGTTGGCTATGAGGTTAAACTATGGCAGGGAAGACCTACTCATAGGCTTTTTTATAATCCTTGCCATCCTATATCCCTTCATCATAGCCTTTCTTATATTCCTTGAGGATGCCATGGAGAAAAAGCATAGGCTGGAAGAGGTCAGAGTCTTTTACAGCTTTCTCCTTGGATTAGAGGAGTGCAAGGAGGAGAGGGCAAAGGAGTTGGTTAAATTAGTCTCCGAGAGTTTATACAGAGAGCTTGGTGGTGCGGAAGGGCTCTTTAAGACCTGTCAATCTTACAGGAAGGCCTATACTGGTGCAAGGGCGGAGGAGAAAAAGGTAGGAGATGCTGAAGTGCTTGTGGACCTCCTTAAGAAGGAAAAGGGTATAACCAACCGACTTCTTTCACTACGCTTACAGTTCAAATCTGAAGGGGACAGCATAAAGATAGAAAGGATAGAATATGAAAAAGGGGATTGATGTAGGCGGCTCTTTTGTCAAAGTCTTCTGGGAAGATGGTTCAAAGGAAAAACACTACATCAAGGACATATCAGCCAATAGGGAAGCTTTTCTAAGGCGCATAAGAGAGATAGCCCTTGAGGGTAACCCGGAAGCGGTTGGCGTCGCTGTGGCAGGGTTCACGTCTTTAGAGGGAGTGGTATACAAGTCGCCTAACATACCAGCTCTGGATGGCGTTAACCTTAGGGAATTGATGGACAGTCTCAAGGTCAAAGTTGTGAACGATGTATCCGCAGGCGCCTTTGGCGAGTGGTTCTACGAAAACAGGGAAAGCAAGGTGCTTTTATTCGTTGCCGTAGGCACAGGCTTGGGGGGCGGTCTTGTAGTAAAGGGGGAACCCTTTTTGGGTGCCTGTGGAAGCGGTCTTGAGTTAGGACACCACATCTTAAAAGCTTTTGGCGAAATTTGCAGTTGTGGAAGGCAAGGATGCTGGGAAGCCTACTGCTCTTCCTACGGGCTGGAAAGAATATACAGAAGGTTGTCTGGAACAAGATTAAGGGATTATGAGGTGATAAATAAAGCTAAAGGCGGGGATGCCGTTGCCATCGATGCCATTGCTGAGTTCAAAAAATACCTGACTTTGGGGCTGGTAAATTCTGTCCACATTTTAAACCCCGATAGGATTGTTTTGGGTGGCGGTCTTATTCATGCCATGAGAGAGTTTTTGGCAGATATTGAAAGGGAGCTAAAATTCATGTGTGAGGGCCTGCCTGCTGGCTGTTTTAGCCTATCCTTTTCCAGCTGTGCAGAATACTGCATGGCAAGGGGGGCTTTAGCTTTGATGCTCGCTGACGATATTTAACCTTATGGAAATAAGAAGGGTAGAGGGTGCATTACTACAGCATGCCATGGAGCAGTCTCAATCCTTGGTAGCCCAGAAGACTGGGGAGGAGCTGAGAGTTAGGATACTTTCAACCGTTACAGGTGTGCTTTTGGAGCTTTCCTCGGGTGGCGAAGGAGCCATAAGGGCGAGGGTAGCCTATTCGGAGGGTCGCATGCTCACTTTAGTATTGCCCAATGGTCTTGAGGTTATGGGTGAGAACAGGTCTTCTCTGAATTTGACGACAGGAGACATGGTGGAGTTGAAGTTGGAAAGTGTAAGCCCGTTAACCTTTAAGATTGTTGGCCTTTATAGAAAAAACCAATTCGAGGAGTTGCTAAAGATGGTCTTTGAAGAAACTCAAGAACCTCTTTTGTATATAAGCCCTGAAAGGTTAAGAGAGGATTTAGAAAACTCGGGCATATTCTACGAAAAAAAACTTTTCAATCTATATCTTGATAAGCTAAAGCCCGAAGAATTGCTAAAGGACGCAAAAGCTCAAATCTTGCAATACTTGCTTAAAGACATAGAAACTCTTTCTAATCTTCTTGGTGTAGAAAACAAAAAAACGCCTGAGGAGGCAAAAAACTTATTGGGGCTCTTAAAAGAAAGAGTCCATGCCTACCAGCAACTCAAAGAGGCCATCAAAAACCTATTTTTAGAAAACTTAAACCATGAGGAGTATGCTAATGTGATAAAGAACCTTGAGAGCTCTGGAGAAATAAAACTCATAGCGGCCATAGAAAGGGGTGACCTGCTTAACCTATTGAGGGAAATTCTAAAAAAGCAGAAAATGAACACTCTGGAAAGACACCAAACCATAGAAAAAGCCTTTCGGGAACTACAAAGCCTCGAAGAACCTGCACTTAAGGAACTTCTGAGTACTTTGGAAAAGGGTTCTGAAAGGGCCATTAAGGAGGCTTATGAAGCTCTTAAGGAGTATATGGATAGGGGTGAAAAACTTCTGGACTTTTATAGAACGCGGGGGCAAGCCTTAGAACAGCTAATAAACAGGCTTGACTTGATAGTGAGGTTACAATGGCAATCCCTCATTCAGGGTAATGCCTTTTACATGCCCATACATTACGAGGACGCTAAAGGAAGCTTGTTGTTTAGAGGTGGGAAAGATTACACAGTCATCTTCAAGTTGGATTACGGTGAGGATTTTATGGCGGGTATACTGAATATGCCAAAAGCAGGAAAGCTTCTTGATATAAAGTTCTTCACCAACAAGCTTCTCTGGGCTGATAAACTTAAAGAAAGCAGAGATACGCTAAACGCCGTGCTTGAGGAAGGAGGCATAAAACTCAGAAACCTCTCGGTAGAGCTGTTGGAAAAGGAAAAACTCATGGAAAGTGTAAGAACAGGCCTCGTGCAGGAAGGCTTCCTTCTTATAGCTTAAGCCATGGAAGAAAGGAAAAGGGCAGTTGCTTTAAGGTACGAGCAGGAAAGGGATACGGCCCCGGCGGTCGTAGCCAAAGGCGCAGGTGAGTTAGCGGAGAAAATAATAGAAACCGCAAAGAAGCACGGCGTTCCTGTGCTTGAAGACAAAGCCTTGGTTTCGGCCCTAATGAAAGTAGAAGTTTACGAAGAAATACCACCAGAACTATACAAAGCAGTGGCGAAGGTGCTTGTTTTTGTAGCAAACATCAAAAATTCAAGCTAAGTTCATGTAGGCTCTTCTTGCGACCGTGATTTGATGTTTTAGGAAGCCTGAAAAATGACCAAGCTCCTCTATCAGGTCCACAAGATTCTTATATTCACTCCTACTGGAGACATCCTCAAGGTTTTTGAGAATTGCCATTATCCTCTGGAAGGGGTCACGACCCCTAAATCCCACGCCATGTAAAAAAATAGGGCATGATTCCTCAATGGCTGGCAGTATGACACCCATCCAAGAAAGGGCTTCAAGAATAAGGTTCATTGAATAGTCCTTGCTGTATTCTTCTTGAAATATTTCTGGATTACTCAAAAGCTCTTGGATAAGGTCAAGGAGCTCTATGTTATGGTAGAGCAAATCAAAAGCGGTATTTATACTTACCCTTGCCTTTTGGGATTGGGAAAGAAAAAGTACATTGAACAACCTTTCCTGCATGTAAAGAAGCTCTTCAATCCTCTCTACAAGATCTCTCATAGTATATACTTGGAGAGCTCAACATCCTTTACTAAGCCCTCGAGCTTTGCTCTTACAAACCTCGCATCTATTATTATCCTTTGTCCTGACAAGTCTGGTGCACTGAAGGACACATCTTCAAGAAGTTTTTCCATCACCGTATGAAGCCTTCTTGCACCTATGTTCTCCATGCGGTTGTTGGCGTCCTCTGCAATGCGCGCAATCTCCTCAAGAGCATCTTCTGTAAACTCGAGCTCTACATCCTCCGTTTTTAAAAGTTCCCTATATTGGACAATAAGGGCGTTTTTTGGCTCCTTAAGTATCCTTATGAAATCTTCTCTGCCGAGGGGATGTAGCTCCACCCTTATGGGAAACCTACCCTGAAGCTCGGGCATGAGGTCCGATGGTTTTGACATATGAAAGGCACCAGCGGATATAAACAGGATATGGTCTGTTCTTATGGGTCCGTACTTGGTCTTGACAACGGTACCCTCCACTATGGGCAGAAGGTCCCTTTGCACACCCTCCCTCGAAACGCCCGGACCTACTCCTGGATTCTTAACCGCTATCTTGTCTATCTCGTCTATAAAGATGATGCCAAAATTCTCTGCCCTGTTTATGGCCTCTCGGGCTACCTCCTCTTGGTCTATTAGTTTTTCAGCCTCCTCAGATTCAAAAAGCTGTAAGGCTTCCTTAACCTTAAGCTTTCTCCTTTTTCTACCACCCCCAAGATTACCTAGCACATTTCTGAGCTGTTCTTCAAGCTCTTCAAGCCCAGGCGGACCCGCTATACCTATTAGGGGCATTACTCTCTCCTGAACCTCAACCTCTATGACCTTCTCATCCAGCTCGCCGACCCTCAGCCTTTCCCTGAACTCCTCCCTTTTGCCTACATCTTGCGCGCTCCTTATTCCAAAGCTCAACTGTTGTGGCACAAGATGGTCCAGAAGCCTTTCTTCCGCAAGCTTTTTTGCCCTTTCCCTAACCTCCTGCATTTTTTCCTGCTTTACCATCTGATAGGACACTTCTACGAGTTCCCTCACCATAGACTCCACATCCCTGCCCACATAACCTATCTCCGTATACTTGGTAGCCTCCACCTTTACAAAAGGTGCCTTTATTAGCTGGGCTATCCTCCTTGCTATTTCTGTTTTACCCACACCGGTGGGACCTATCATGAGAAGGTTTTTTGGCGCTACTTCGTCCCTTATATGTTCTGGTAGCTTCTGCCTACGCCAGCGGTTTCTAAGAGCCACTGCTACAGCCCTTTTTGCTTGTTCTTGCCCAACTATATACTTGTCAAGCTCCTCTACTACTTTCTTTGGTGTAAGCTCTTCCAAAAGATCAGAAAGGTATTTCGTCGTCATCTACCTTCTCCCATTCTAAAGTCTCCACATCAACATTCTTAATCAAATTTTCAAGAAAGGCGTCCAAATTCTCGGGAAAGTTAGTGGGCTTATAACTAAGAGGAAAAACCTTTTCCAAAACCTCTGGAGGCGGGCTTCCCAGACCCAAAGCAGGCTCTATGACCTTAGGCGTGCGCTTTGAAGCCTCAAGACATGCCATCTTGTAAGCTTCAGAAAGAGCTAACCCAATGTCTGAAAACCTTGCCAACTCATCACCATACTCGTAAAGCACTATGTCATAGGCGTTTTTCTTAAAAGTGTCCCAGTCAAGAACTTCCGTTATGTAAGCCCTACCTTCCCACTCCTTTGTATTTACACAGCTAACATCCCTTAGTTTAAAGCATACTATGTAAGCATCCACGAGGTATCTATCCGCATACACATCGGGAAAAAAGTAAAATTCCATAGTGTTTATAATATAACATCTGTGCGCATCTTTTCCAGTTCTGAAGAGGAAACGATAAAGCTCGGCGAAGCCATAGCAAAAGTACTAAAAGGCAAGGAGGTATTGTGTCTGATAGGTGAGCTTGGTGCAGGCAAAACCACTTTGGTAAAAGGTATTGCAAAGGGCATGGGAATATTGGAGGGCTATCAGGTTAGAAGTCCAACCTTTACCCTCGTTAACGAATATCCCACCGCAAAGGGCCTCCTTATACACGCAGACCTATACAGGACAAGGGATGTAGACCTATCGGAGCTTGTGGGAAAGGGCGTAATCGTAGTAGAATGGGGAGAAAGCCTTGAAATATGCAGTTGCAATGTAAGAATACAGATTTTGGAAAAGGGAAGAATCTTTGATTTTTCTGAATGTGAGGAGCTATTCATAGATTTTCCCTATGACAGAGCCAGTTAAGATGTCTTAGCTCAAACTTACCCAAGTGGTACTTTAAAAGGGTAAAACCCGTATTATCCATGTGGATGTTCCAAAGATTTTCAAGTCCTAAACCAAGAGAAAGGCAAACCATGGCATGAAGAGTTCCGCCGTGGGCAACTACAAGAATGTTTTTATAGTCGCTACTTAGCACATCCTCCAAGAAGTTTTCTACTCTTTCTTTAAAAGCCCCCATGTCTTCCTGCGTGGGTAGTGAGTTCTTCAAAGGATTAGAAAGCCATGCCCTGAAAAGCTCTCCTTCCTTTTCCACCAACTCCCAAAAGCTCTTCCCCTCATACTCTCCAAAGGACATCTCTCTAAGACGCTCATCTAAAACCACCTCAAGTCCAAGCAAATCCGCTATTGTTATGGCAGTTTTATAGGCCCTCCTCTGCGGAGAGGAGTATATAACCTCTATACCTTTGTCAATAAGGTCTTGTGCGGAGAGTCTTGCCTGCACAAAGCCCAAGGGCGTCAAATCACTATCAAGCCTACCCTGAAATATACCCTTCTCGTTAAACTCGCTCTGGGCATGACGTAAGAGATAAAGGTATTTTGTCTCGGATGGTGTGAACATGGATACTCATATATTATAGCTCAACGGCGTACCCTTTAACCTGTCAGATTTTTGGTCAACTCACTATTAAAATTAAAATAAGTAAAAAAAAGTTTGAAAGAAGGAGGTATGGGCATGAAAAAAACCCTTTTACTATCGGTGTTTTTAACGGGCGTG
>JAOAIS010000011.1 GCA_026414575.1 Aquificaceae bacterium
AGCTCAGGCTGAAGAGAAGGGCATTCCAAAGGCAAGCCAACCCGGAGATGCAACCGCACCCATGCCCGGAAGGGTTGTCAGAGTTCTGGTGCAAGAAGGACAGCCAGTAAACGAAGGACAGACGGTAGCCATCGTAGAAGCCATGAAGATGGAAAACGAGATACACGCACCTATAACTGGAGTAGTCAAGAAAATATTCGTCAAGCCGGGAGATAACGTAACACCTGATGATGCCCTTCTAAGAATTGAACCCGTCAAGCCCGAAGGAGATACTTACGGATGATATAATATTCTCATGCTAAAAGAAGGAGACATTGCACCAGAGTTTTGTCTTGAGGGTATAGACGAGGAAGGAAGGGAAGGCAGGTTCTGTCTTAGGGACCTTCTCTCTTCCCCCCTTATTCTCTACTTCTATCCAAAGGATGACACCCCGGGATGCACTCAGGAAGCTTGTGACTTTAGGGATAACATGAGTCTTTTAAAGTCAAAGGGATACAACGTGGTAGGTATAAGCCCAGATAGCATCCAGTCGCACAAAAAATTTAGACAAAAGCACGGTCTTACATTCCCTCTTCTTAGCGATCCAGAAAAGATAGTTGCAAAATCCTATGGAGCCTATGGCAAAAAGATGATGTATGGCAAGGAAACAGAGGGGATGATTAGAAGTACCTTTCTTATATCGCAGGAAGGCAGGATATTAAAGGCGATGTACAATGTAAAGGCCAAGGGGCATGTAGAAGCACTTCTTAGGGTACTTGACAGATAGCATTTATGGACTTTATAATATAAGCTTATAAACCACATAAAGGAGGTAGTTAAAATGAGGAAATTCTTAGCACTCGGGGTTGCAAGCCTTGCACTCCTGGCAGCATCCTGCCAGCAAAAGCCTGCAGAACAGCCAGCTCAGCCTGCACAACCTGCTCAGCCAGCCGAAAAACCACAACAACCAGCTGGAGAGCAAAAACCAGCAGAACAGCAACAACAGCAGCAGCAGCCTGCCGGAGAACAAAAGAAGTAATAAATTAATGGGGGCCATGCCCCCTAAATTTGTAATCCTTTAAGGAGTAATGTTATGTACGCAGTTATAGAAACTGGTGGGAAGCAGTACAAGGTAGAAAAGGGTTTAAAGCTCAAGGTAGAAAAGCTAAGCTATGAACCTGGAACCACTTTAGAGTTAAAACCCTTACTCGTAAGAAGAGAAGACGGCGCTACAGAAATTGGCAAAGGCAGGGTAATAGCAGAGGTGTTATCCCAAGGCAGAGGAAAAAAAGTTACGGTCTTTAAGTTTAGGGCTAAGAAAAACTACAAGCGCTGGAAGGGCCACAGACAGCCCTACACGGAAATACTCATAAAGGATATAAAGGAGGAGTAATATGGCTTCCAAGGCGAGTGGAGGCTCAACTAAAAATGGAAGAGATAGTCATTCTAAAAGGCTGGGCGTAAAGAGGCACGATGGTCAGTTGGTAAAGGCAGGCAACATAATCATAAGGCAGAGAGGTACAAAAATATACCCCGGTCTAAATGTAGGCATGGGCTCTGACTTTACCCTCTTCGCTCTCAAAGATGGTGTTGTAAAATTCGAAGAAAGAAGGAACAAGAAGGTGGTAAGCGTATTAACACTCTGAAAGGCTAAAGTCTTAGCTTTTTATCGCAACCTCTATATCCCACAAGGTTTCTTATAGCTGTGGCGAATTCTCTTATCTCCCTTTGGGCTCCTTCATGGGTCCTTAGGGCTATGAAGTTATCTAAAGAAACTCTCGGCACAGTCCAATAGAACCTTGTGTTCATAAATTGAGGCAATATCCCCCTTGCAAGCTCCTTTGCCACTTCCTTTTCTGTCATGTTTTTGTACAGCTCCTTCAAGTCTTGAATATACCAACCAATTTTTTTCAAAAACATTGAATTCCATGGTTCTTCAACCGGTTCTTCCAAAGAAGCTTGTTTGTTGCTGAGGGCTTGTTTTCTAAGATAGGGTGGTATATAAAAGCTTGGCTCGTAGCTAACGTATCTCCTGCTTATTTCGTTGTAAGAGCCAAACCTGTGCCTGTGCCACTGACGAGCCACAAAGAGGGGGCACTCCACAACAAAGGTGTAATAATCCATATCCGTTCCAAGCTCAAGACTGTCCACAAGCCCCAGCCAACCAGCATTAGTTTCAACCCTCTCCTTCAGATAGGCCTCATCCTTAGAATAATCCCTTGGTTTTTCGTTTTTTACTACCGCCATGGTTGCAGGCAGATGTTCGCTTAGGGTCTTTTCCAGATTTTCAGGAAAAAGGTCCCTCGCGTTTATATAATTTCTAAGGTTGAGCCATATGTAGCCTCCAGAGTAGTAAATCTGCACCGCAGGGCTTGGGAGGCCCTTTAAGATACTGAGCCAAAGGTCTTTGTCACTCTCAAGGGCTATAATCACATGTTCAAAGGGTGAGGCGTGTTTGTGTTCAAGAAGATACCTTATAAGCTTTACATCCCTCTCTATATCTAACTGTTCGTCCTTTCCAAAGGATACCCTTGCACAACGCACTATGCGCTGGTCAGAACCCATAACAAATATTTTCATAACATCTCCAGAAGTTTTTTGACGCCCCTACTGGCAGGTTCTCTTATTATAACATCCGCTATGGTGGATATGGGGGTTTCCTCAGGATTTATCTCCACCAACTTGGCGCCCGACCTCTTGGCTATGTAAGGAAGCTCGGCTGCAGGATATACTACGGCGGAAGTACCCGCAGACACAAAAATACTACAAGAGCTTGACCAGCGAAAGGCTACCTCAAGAGCCTTCTCGTCAATGGCCTCACCAAACCAGACCACATCTGGTCTTACAAGCCCACCGCACCTTATGCAGGATGGTGGGAGTTTATCCATTTCTGTCCTGTAGTCGCAGTATACAGCACTACAAGAGAGACACCGCACCCTCCATATGTTGCCATGCAGTTCCAACAGCCTTCTTGAACCAGCCTTTTGATGAAGTCCGTCCACATTCTGGGTTATTAAGAAAAAATCGTCACCAAGCCTGTTCTCCAGCTTCACAAGGGCGTTGTGTCCCTCGTTAGGCTCTGCATGGGCTATAAGACTTTTTCTCCAAAGATACCACTCCCACACAAGAGTTGGGTCTCTCTTAAAAGCCTCTGGTGTAGCAAGCTCCTCTGGACTAAAGCTTCTCCAAAGACCCTCGCTACCCCTAAAGGTTGGGATACCGCTTTCTGCCGATATGCCCGACCCAGTAAGAACAACAACCCGTAGGACAGTCATGAGATAATAATAGCATGAGAGGCTTTTTTAGGAATGTTCCTGTGAGACTATGGCATAGTTATCACTGGCAGGTGCAGAACAGGATAAGGACAAAGGAGGAGCTTGAAAGATATATAAAGCTAACCAAAGAGGAAAAAGAAGGCATAGAGAAAACCGCAGGGCTTTATCCTATGGCCATAACACCCTATTACCTCTCCCTCATAAACCCGGAAGACCCCCAAGACCCCATACGCCTACAGGCGGTGCCAAGAGCCTTGGAAGTAGACGAGAAAACCCAGGCCCATGGAGAGCCGGACCCTTTCAGAGAAGAAGGTGCAATCCCCGGTCTCACCCATAGATACCCAGACCGAGCTCTTTTTACTCTAACCACCTTTTGTGCGGTCTACTGCAGGCACTGCATGAGAAAGAGAATATTTAAAGAGGGAGAGAGGGCAAGAACCAAGGAGGAGATTGACCTTTTTGTAGAATACCTAAAGACTCACGAGGAAATAAGAGAGGTGCTTCTGTCGGGTGGCGAGCCCCTCTCCCTGAGCAATGAAAAGCTTCATTATGTGCTTTCAAGGATTAGGGATGTGCCCCATGTGGAAATAATAAGGATAGGCACAAGGCTTCCCGTTCTGGCACCCCAGAGGTTTTATGATGATGAACTCCTTGATATCCTTGAAAAACACGCACCCATATGGATAAATACCCACTTCAACCATCCAAGGGAAATTACGGAAGAGTCTGCCACCGCAGTAGAAAAGCTCTTGAGGCGCGGGATGCCCGTCAATAACCAGACGGTGCTACTTAAGGGCATAAACGATGACCCGGATGTGATGCTAAGACTCATGAGAGAACTGCTGAGGATAAAGGTAAGGCCCGTCTATCTTTTCCATTGTGATCCAGTTAAAGGAGCCATTCACTTCAGGACAAGCGTTGAAAAGGGATTAGAAATCATGGAATACTTAAGGGGCAAGGTTTCCGGTATGGGTATACCCACCTACGCGGTAGACCTTCCGGGAGGAAAGGGAAAAGTTCCCTTAAGCCCAAGTTATGTGCTTGACAAAGAAGGAGACACCTATGTTTTCAGAAGCCCCTTCGGCGGTCTTGTAGAATACGCAATACCTCATGCGTAAGAAACTCCGTGTTTTACTCTTGACCTTTGTAGACATATTCAGAGAAAACATTGGCTATCATAGTGCTTCATTAACTTACCAGTTTCTCACTCTGATGGGCTCTATCCTTATTTTCCTGGGTTTTTTGTCTCTCTACATGCCTTTTCTTGAGCCAGCTAAGGTCTACGAACATTTGAGAAATTCACTGCCCTACTACGCAGATACGGTCATAGCTAAATTACTACCCCTCTATGAAAAAAAGGCAGTAGGCTCCGCCTTTTCCTTGCTCCTTGCCTACTACTTTTCAGTGTCCTTTGCCAAATCTATAAACACTGCTTTTGGCTATGTTTACCGTAGAAAGCCCATAGAGGGGGAGGCTTTTTTCTGGACGCTGATCCCCCTTCTGCTACTTATTTACGCGATGGTTCTTTCTTTTGCTGTAACCCTTCTCACGCTAAGCAAGTCTCTGCTTGGTAGTTTATATCAAAGGCTTGCAGAGTTTCTGAACATATCCTTGGTTCTACTAATAATAAGCATGGTGTATGCCTCTTACTTCAGAATAAGAAAGACTGTTTTTGCATCTTCCATTCTTGTGGCCCTTATGGTTTTTATGCTAAATAAACTCTTTTCCCTCCTATTGGTGAAGCTGGTAAGCGCAAGTCCCCTATACAGCCTATTTGGTACTCCTCTTCTTTTCCTTGTATGGCTTTACTATTCCTTCTTTTGTCTTCTTTTGGGTGTTTGTTTTCTTCGAAGGCTTGAAGAGGCCTCCACTTAGACAAGTCTTTCCAGCAGATTGTTAGCACCATTAAGTTTTTGGTAAGCGCTGGAGAGCACATAGTATATCTGTTCTCCCTCCGCTATGGACAGGTCGTAGAGGGTAACACTAAGATCCTTCAGCACATGATACAGTGTGGTGTAAAGACTTTCATCCAGTTTTTTATCGGGCTTGGGTATTTCTGTATAAGCCTGCATTATGTAGTCACACATGCCCTTTATACTCTTGGCTATGTTAAGTATCTCGGGGTCATGGGTATATATCTGTACCACCTCCACATACCTCTCTTCTATCTCCTTAGCGGTACTTCTGAACAGCATATCCTCTAAGAAAAAGAGTTCTTGTCCCATTGTATTACCTCTCTGTATAAATATCGGCCGTTGAGAGACATTTTCAACGGTTAATTCCGTCAAGAAAGCCAAGTATTTCCTCAATTGAAGGTGCCTGCACTACTCCATCAACATCATGGGTCTTATAGCCTATTATGGGCTTTCCCAGTATGAGGCTGTAGGCTATCTCTGAGAGTGTTCCCCAATTGCCACCTATCGCCACAACCACATCACCGCTTGCAACCACTAAAGGATTCCTGTTCCAGCCCATGCCCGTTCTTATCTTTATGTCCACATAAGAGTTTGCCTCCTCACCCTCGTAAGAGGGTAGGATACCTACCGTAAGACCTCCCTCCTCTTTGGCACCCTTACATACTGCCTCCATGACACCACCTCGTCCTCCGCAGACGACCACCCAACCCCTGCGTGCTATCTCCTTGCCAAGCATGTAGGCAACTCGGTATTCTTCGTCCTCTGGCTCCGCCAGTGAGGAGCCTATGACTGCAACTTGCCTCATCCTTAGCTACCTTCCAAGAGAAAAGATTGAGCTTTGGCACCCTCCAGTACTTTCTTCAAATACTTTCCTGTGTAGGAGTCTGGGTTTTCAACCACCTCTTCTGGAGTTCCAACCGCAACCACGTGGCCACCCCTTTCTCCCCCCTCCGGACCAAGGTCTATTATCCAGTCAGCACACTTAATCACATCAAGGTTATGCTCTATGACCACTACCGTGTTGCCCTTTTCCACAAGCCTCTGGAGTATATCTATGAGTTTTTTTACATCATCCAAGTGCAAGCCCGTAGTTGGTTCATCAAGAAGGTAGAGATTTCTTCCGGTTTCCTTCTTGGATAGTTCTCTAGAAAGCTTTATCCTCTGAGCTTCGCCCCCAGAAAGTGTGGTGGCAGGCTGACCAAGCCTTATATAACCAAGGCCTATGTCCTTAAGAAGCTGTAGTTTTCTTTTTATGGAGGGTTGGTTTTCAAAAAATTCATAGGCTTCATCCGCAGTCATGTCCAGCACGTCCGCTATGTTCTTTCCCTTATACAAAATGTCAAGGGTTTCCCTGTTGTACCTCTTACCCTTACACACATCGCAGGGCACATAGACCGGGGGCAGAAAGTGCATCTCCACCTTTATTACCCCCTCCCCTTGGCATGCCTCGCATCTTCCGCCCTTGACGTTGAAGGAAAACCTACCTGGGTTGTAGCCCCTCGCCTTTGCCTCGGGTGTCTGAGCAAAGAGGTCCCTAATAAGGTCAAAAATCTTGGTGTAAGTGGCAGGGTTTGACCTCGGCGTCCTGCCTATGGGGGACTGGTCTATGTTAATGACCCTGTCAAAATGCTCAAGCCCTTCAATCCTATCAAAGCCATCCGCCTCTCTATCGCCTCCGTAGAGAACCGCCCTTGAGTACTCCCAGAGTATGTCGTATATGAGTGTTGACTTTCCGCTACCCGACACGCCCGTGATGCAAACAAGGAGGCCTACCGGTATTTCCACATTAATACCCTTCAGGTTGTGCTTTCTTGCCCCTTCTATTCTTAACCACTTGTCCGATGGCTTCCTCCTTTCTTTGGGCTCTTCTATGTTAAGCCTTCCAGAGAGGTAAGCGCCCGTGAGGGATTCTTGGCTTTTTATAAGCTCCTCCACCGTGCCCTGGAATACCACCTGCCCACCCATCTTGCCAGCGCCTGGGCCCATATCTATAACCCAGTCCGCACTCAGTATGGTGTCTGGGTCGTGCTCCACCACTATGACGGTGTTTCCGAGATCTCTAAGGTCCTTTAGGGTGTTTATTAGCTTGTCCGTGTCCCTTGGATGCAGACCTATAGAAGGCTCATCAAGCACATATAAAACACCTGTAAGCTTGGAACCTATCTGGGTGGCAAGCCTGATTCTTTGCATCTCACCACCGGATAATGTAGTGGCGCTTCGCGCCAGATTTAAATAGTCAAGGCCCACATTAAGTAGGAAGGTAAGCCTGTCCGATATTTCTTTGATGAGTCTTTCCGCAACAAGAAGCTCCTTTCCTCCAAGTTGATGATATAAGCTGTCAAAAAACTCCTTTGCTTCCCTTATGGGCATGCAGGCCACATCCCAGATATTTTTATCCCTTATGCGCACCGCAAGGGCTTCTGGTCTTAGCCTTGCACCACCACACTCTGGACAGGGCTTTTCTCTGATAAACTCACCTATTTCCTCTCTTAGTCTCTCGGATTCCTCTTCAAGAAACCTTCTTTCTAAATGCTTTACCACCCCCTCAAAACTCCCACCTTCCATAGAACCCCCGTACAGAAGGAAGTTCTTTATTAGGGTTGGCAGGTCTTTCCAGGGCGTGCGTGGTTCGTAGCCAAGTCTTCTGAGAATGTTCATGATGGGATACCTAAGGTAATCGAAAAAGGAAGATTCGGTTATACGTATGGCGTTTACCGCAGATTCCTTCTCATCCACGAGTAATTTTGGGTCTACCTCCCACTTGACTCCGAGTCCCTTGCAAGCAGTGCAGGCTCCGTAGGGTGAGTTGAAGGAAAAGAGTCTTGGGGCAAGTTCTGGAAGGGAAAAGCCGTGGTCGGGGCATGTTAGCTTCTCGCTAAAGAGCTCCTCCCTGCGAGCCTCCACATCTTCTATCTTTAGGAGTCCCTTAGAAAGCTCCAGAGCCTTTTCTATGCCAGTGAGAAGTCTTGCCCTCTCTTCTTCTTCAAGGGTCAGCCTGTCCAACACAAGGTCTATGTTGTGCTTTCTGTTTTTGTCGAGGGGTGGCACCTCTAACACCCTCATGTATTCACCGTCCACTTTTACCCTAGAGAAGCCCATTCTATCCAAGTCTTTGAAAAGCTCCCTAAACTCACCCTTTTTGCCCCTCACAAGGGGGGACAGGATTGCAATGCGCTTTTCTCTGTATCTCTCCCACACCTTTTCTAAAATCTCGTGGGCGGACAAGCCTTCCAGAAGCCTTCCACATTCTGGACAGTGAGGCTTCCCTATGTTTGCCCAAAGCACGCGCATGTAGTCGTATATCTCCGTTACCGTTCCTACGGTAGACCTTGGATTTTTTGAAGTTGTTTTCTGGTCTATGGCTATGGCAGGTGAAAGACCCTCTATGATGTCTACCTCTGGCTTTTCCATAACACCCAAAAATTGTCTTGCGTAGGAAGACAGAGACTCTACATACCTTCTTTGACCCTCTGCGTATATGGTATCAAAGGCAAGGGAAGACTTGCCAGAACCCGAAGGACCGGTTATTACCACCAGTTTGTTCTTTGGTATATCAAGATTTATGTTCCTTAGGTTGTGTTGACGGGCACCCCTTATTACTATCCTGTCAAGCATGCCTAATAAAAGTTATTCTATATCATCTCCTTTGCACAGAAAGCCCTTTCAAAAACCACAAAAGCAACTTATCCCCTTTGCTATAATTAAAACTTTAATGCCAAGACGCACCGACATAAAAAAGATACTCATCGTAGGCTCAGGACCCATAGTAATAGGTCAAGCGGCGGAGTTTGACTACTCGGGCACTCAAGCCTGCAAGGCACTGCTCGAGGAAGGTTACGAGGTGGTTTTGGTCAACTCAAACCCAGCCACCATAATGACCGACCCTCAGTTTGCCCACAGGACATACATAGAGCCTCTTACTCTTGAAGTTTTAGAGGAAATCATAAGGGTGGAAAGACCCCATGCCCTTCTGCCTACTCTTGGTGGTCAGACTGCCCTCAACCTTGCGGTAAAGCTCTACGAGGAGGGCATTCTAGAAAGGTACAACGGAAAGCTAATAGGTGCAAGCTACGAAGCCATAAAGAAGGGTGAGGACAGAGACCTTTTCAGAAGGTCTATGCAGAGGATAGGTCTAAAGGTTCCACCCAGCGTTGTAGTTTCCTCCCTACAAGAAGCCCTTGAAAAGGTTAAGGAAGTGGGCTTTCCCGCAATACTTAGACCAGCCTTTACCCTTGGTGGTACAGGAGGCTCTATAGCTTACAACATGGAAGAGTTTAAAGAAAAGGTAGAAGTAGCACTAAAAACCTCACCCATACACCAGGTTTTAATTGACAAGTCTCTCATAGGCTGGAAGGAGTTTGAGTTTGAAGTCATAAGGGATTCAAAGGACAATGT
>JAOAIS010000015.1 GCA_026414575.1 Aquificaceae bacterium
TGGTGAGTTGTAGTTGGCAGGCTCTACCACGCCCACATCTTGGGCTAACCTGCAAGCTTCTTCCACCTTATCTGGTGGGAGCTTAAGCACCGCAAGCATGGCACCTTTGCCCTCTGGCACTGCGGATTGCATGTATTTACCCCTAAGGCTTGCAAGCCTGACCGCTTCAAAGAGCTCCACACCACCTGCCACAGTCAGAGCTGTGTATTCTCCCAGCGAATGTCCTGCCACGAAGTCTGGCTCTGGAAAGCCCTTTGCTTTCAGAACTGCATATATGGCAAGGCTTGTGGTTAATATGGCTGGCTGAGTGTTTATGGTCTTGTTTAGCTCCTCTTCTGGACCTTTGAAGATTATATCCGTTAAATTGTATCTGAGAGCTGTCTCCGCACTGTGGAAAATGTCCGCCGACTCGGGAAACTCTTTGTAAAAGTCGTAGCCCATTCCCACATACTGAGAGCCTTGTCCGGGGAATACATAGGCAAGCTTTCCCATGGTCTTTTATTCTAACTCAATTCCTTGAGCTTTTCCCTCAAAAAGTCCCAACTCCACCAAGTGGCTTCATGGACAGGCATTGTCTTACCTATGTTTTCTTCCGTGCCTTCCACCCACACAACTCTACCATCGGTAAAAAGCCTGAAATTCCTTGTTCTGGAAGACCACCTCCAGAAATTATGGGGGCCTATTCCAAGAGCTTTTTTAAAAAGCTCAAGCTCGTTGGGCAAAAGAGGTCTTGCTTGCATGTTTTAATTATAGTAGCTTTCTTTTTGGTGGTCTTGCGGCTTTTTTGGAAAACTCAATGAGTCTTTTCTTAACAAGTTCATGGAAAGCCTTTGCCTTCATTCCAGTGAGAATCTCTATGGCATCGTCCACTTCCTCTACCGTGTAAAGGTTAAACTCCCCCCTATCAATACTCTCGAGTACATCCTTACCAAGAACAAGGTTATCATAGTTTCTCTGTGGCACCACCACACCCTCTATACCCTTCAAACCCCTCATCTTACACACTCTATAAAAGCCCTCGATTTTCTCTTTTATACCACCAACTGGCTGTAGGTTTCCTCCCTGGTCCAAAGAACCTGTCACCGCCATGTACTGCTTCAATGGCACTTTTGCTATGGCAGAAAGTATGGCAAGAAGCTCTGCCAAAGATGCGCTGTCTCCTTCCACCTCGTCGTAGCTTTGCTCAAAAGCGAGAGTGCACGAAAGGTACAAAGGAACCTCCGTTCCGTATTTCCTGCCTATGTAACCACTTAGTATCAGAACACCTTTGGAATGGATTGGTCCACTAAGCTCCACTTCCCTCTCTATGTTGATGATTCCCTTGTCGCCCACATAGACGGATGCAGTTATCCTCGTAGGCTTTCCAAAGCTGTAGTCTCCAAGGTTTATAACGCTTAACCCATTCACCTGACCCACAGCCTCACCTTCCAAAGAAAGGATTATCTTGCCTTCATCTATGGCCTTCCTAATCTTCTCTTCTATGAGGTTTGACCTAAAAACTTTACCCCTTATGGCATCCCTAATGTGGTCCCCCTCTATCATTTCCTCCTCTCCAGAAAGGCTGTTTGCCTCCCTCACCACATCCACAAGGTGACCAAAAACTACACTAAACTTTTTACGGTTGCCGGAAAGTTCTACCCCATAGCTAAAAAGCTCAGAAAGAGCACCCGCCGAGAGGTTCTTGAGACCCTCCTCTTCCACAATCTTTCTCAATATTTTTGGGAAGGATTGTATAAGCTCTTCTCCTATGTCCACCACTGGGTCAAACTCCGCCTTTATCTTAAATAGCCTTCCAAACTCAGGGTCGTAATTGTAGAGGAGGTAATAGAGGAAGGGGTCACCTATAAGCACTACCTTAAGGTCAGCAGACAGTGGCTCAGGGCTAATACCTACAACGGGCATAAGTACATCTTCTAAAGGATTAAAGGGCATGTGTATTTTCTTGTGCATAATCACCTTCTTTAGAGCATCCCAGAGAAAGGGTTTTTTAAGAAGGTCGTTAATCCTAAGAACAAGGTAGCCACCCCTAGCCCTATGCAGGTTGCCCGCAGAAAGACTCATATGATCAGCATACAAAACACCCATCTCCGCAGTATAGAAGATTCTGCCAAAGAGGCTCTGGAAGGTTGGCACCTCGTCAAAGACCACTGGAGCACCCTCAAGACCTGAGTTGTCCACTAGCACATTTACCCTAAAGGCGTTAAAGGATTTTTCTAACATTCTTTGGAAGGCAAGGTTACCTTTTGATGTATGCCAGGAGAGGAAAAGGTCTGAGCTTCTTGCCAGCTCCTTCTTTAATCTTTCCAGATAATCCCTAAGACCTTCGTAGTGGATGTAGCTTGCTTCAAATCTTGAAAAAACCTTGTCTACCACATAGCTTGCCACTTTGTTTCTTAGTTCCAATATCTGGTCAGAAAGGTTATGGTCGAGTTCTCTGAGGGCTCTTATAAAATCCCTAAACCTCTCCTCAAACTCTGAAAGATTCTTCTCGTAGCTTTCCTGAAGCCTTGGGTTAGAGTAAACTTCCTCCTCAGTAAGAATTTTTCTACCTACTATGGGAAGGAGCTTTATTCCAGCAGGAGTAAAAACCACACCAAGATTGTGTTCCTGAGCTTCTGCCACCAACCTCTGGGCCAGCTCTTCCTTTTTGACTTCCGTTGACTTAGTTATTTTTGCCACCTCTTCCTCGTACTCTTTACTTTCAAAAGCTTTTGGCACTTCCTCCTTCAGTGCTTCTACTGCTCTATCTATGTCCTGAGCAAAAGCTCTACCAAGCCCTGCAGGTAGCAGAAGGTATCTGGGTTGTAGGGGGTTGTCAAAGTTATTGACACAGCATATGTCCTCAGGCTTTTCCTTACTTTTGGAAACTTCCTTTAACCTGTTGAGTGTGTATATTGTCCTGCCTACACTCTCTGGACCTGATACATACAGGTTATACCCTTCCTTATCGGTCTTTAGGGCAAGGTCAAAGGCAAGCCTCACCCT
>JAOAIS010000007.1 GCA_026414575.1 Aquificaceae bacterium
CTGGTATGGTGCTGCTATGCTGTGCTACGTGACCCCAAAAGAGCACCTTGGACTTCCCAACATAGAGGATGTTAAACAGGGAGTTATAGCTTACAAGATTGCCGCACACGCTGCAGATGTTGCCAAAAACTGGCCTGGTGCCAGAGAGTGGGACTTGGAGATGTCAAGGGCTCGCTTTGCCTTTGACTGGAACAGGCAGTTTGAGCTGGCCCTTGACCCAGAAACCGCAAGAGCTTACCATGACGAAACTCTACCTCAAGAAGGTTACAAAACCGCAAAGTTCTGCTCCATGTGCGGTCCTGAGTTCTGTGCTTACAAAATATCCCAGAATGTTTCCTCCAAGATGGAGGAAGTTCTCCAGCTTGAAAACTGGATAGCACCATAATGCCTGCGGGGCTTTGCCCCGCCTTAACCGAATCTTAACCAAACCTTAAAGAAATCTTAACTTTGTCAACTTATCCTTTTAACCATGAAGCTTGCCCTAGTGGAGCTACATGATGTTAGCCCTCACTACAAAGCAGAGTTTCTCTTTGCCCTTGAGTTATTAGAAGAGGTGGGCTGTTATAAATTTTCTCTACTCATAGTTCCCTTCTTTTGGCAAAAGAAATCCTTTGGAGAGGATAGGGATTTTCTGTCTCTTGTAAAAAGCATAGGTTTAGAAACCGTTCTCCATGGCTATACCCATGAAGGCACAAAAAGGCTCAGGGACATGCTCTGGACCGATAGAGAGGGGGAGTTTTCTGGTCTTGGTCTGGAGGAGACTTACAGAAGAGTCAGCGCAGGTGTAGAGCTTTTGGATTATCTGGGACTTCAGGCAGAGTTTTTCGTACCACCTGCCTGGATAGGCAACCCCTACTTGGAAGATGTGTTGTATTCCCTTGGTTTTAAGGGAGTTGCCTATAGGTGGCACATAAAGGACCTGACTTTGGGAAACTTTATAAAAGCGCCAGCCCTCACTTTTAGCAATAGACATCTTCTTTCTTGGTTAAGTCTGAAGGTGGTTCCTGAACTTGAGAGACTCTTTTGTGGGTATGAGGTTTTGAGACTTGCCGTCCATATGATGGACTTTAGGGATAGAAGAAAGGTTAACCTGTGGAGGGAGATGCTCTTGAGGGTTAAAAACTTAAGGAGGTGGACGAGCTATGGGGAACTTTTTGGCAAAGGCAGACCTTCATCTTCATTCAAAGGCTTCCAACCTGCCGGGTGGGTGGTTCAGTAAGCTGGTAGGGTGTCCAGAGAGCTTAGCAGAACCCATTGAGATATACAGGAGACTCAAGGAAAGGGGCATGAGCTTTGTTACCATTACGGACCACAACACCATAGATGGCGTTCTTGAGATAGCCCATCTGCCCGATGTGTTCATTGGCTGTGAATATACTGTAGAAATACCAGATGAAAAGGGTAAGGTTCATGTGCTTGTTTATGGTCTTAAAGAAGAAGACCACGAGGAGCTAATAAGATTGAGGGACAACCTTTACGAGTTTGTTAGATACCTAAAAAGGAATAGGATAGCTCACTCCCTTGCCCACCCCCTCTACTCGGTGCAGGGAACAAAAGTTAGCAAGAGTATTGTGGAAAAGTGCGTTTTGCTCTTTGATAATTGGGAAGTGATAAACGGAACCAGGGGAGACGGCGTCAGATACATAGAGGAGTCCATAGCAAGGTTGTACGACGGTTGGGATAAGATATATAGCCTCGCAGAAAAGCACCGCTTGGAACATCAAAGGCTGAGGGAGAGGATAACCTTTACCGCGGGTTCCGACGATCATGGTGGTATGGATGTGGGAAGAACCTGGACCGCCGTTGAGGGGGCTTCCAACAAAGAGGAATTTCTTAAGGGTCTTTTGGAGGGCAGAACCCATGTAGGCACGGAAGAGCTTGGAGACAAAAGGCTTCTGAACATGGTCTGCAAGGTAGGTTACGATTTCTTAAAGGTAAAGGGACTCATACCCTCGGAAATTAGGTCTATTACCGACTACCTTTTCCTTTACTCCGATAATCCAGCCATAAGTTTTTTGTTGAAGGGTTTTTTGGGTATAAGGGTAGAAAGGCAAGACCTTTTAAAAGAGATTGCAAGGGTCTTACCATCCCTATGCTTGGGAAGGTTTACAAAAAGCCCCTCACCGCAAACCCTTGGGGAGCTGAGCCTTTCCTTACTGGCTCATGGCTTCCCTGCCTTTTTAAAATACGCCCAGGTCAGAGAGGAGAAAAAAATAAGGTCCCTTGGGAAGGAATTTGGCATACTAAACGGAAAGTCCCCAAAGATTGCCTACATAACCGATACATACCACCACATAAACGGCGTTGCACGAAGCGCTAAGCTAATAAGGCAGATGGCCCTCGAGGAGGACCTACCCTTCACCATAGTGGTCTCTAACGCTACGGTAGAGGAAGAGGAAAAACTCATAAACCTAAAACCTATTCTGGAGGTGCCAACCCCCTTCTACAAGGAGTTGAGGATGGGCCTTCCAAGCCTCCTCGACCTTTTGGACCTTTTGGAAAGGGAAGGCTTTACGCAGGTGCATGTGGCTACCCCAGGACCCCTTGGCCTTCTTGGACTTCTTGCGGGCAAGATATTGGACCTTAGGGTGACCTTAGCCTTCCATACGGATATACCCACCTACGCTAAAACTTACACGGGAGACCATGAACTGGAGGAACTTCTGTGGAAAGTGTTTGTTTTCATGGGAAGCATCTCAGACCGCTTTTTTGTGCCCTCAGAGCACTATAGGAGACTTTTCGTAAGTAAAGGACTGAACTATGGAAAGATAGGTGTTTTCAGGCGCGGTGTGGATACGGAGCTTTTCTCTCACCACAGGAGGGAGGAGGGTTTCTGGAGCAGAAGGCTAAATCTTAGGAGGCATCAGAAGGTAATTCTTTATGTGGGTCGTGTTGCCAAGGAGAAGGGTCTTGACAACTTTCTGTATGTTGCCAGATGCTTCCCGGAAGAGACCTTTGTGATAGTGGGTGATGGCCCTTACAGGTCTGAACTTGAAGCCAAAAAGCCGAAAAATGTGCATCTTGTGGGCTACATGGTGGGTGAGGAGTTGGCAAGGGCCTACGCAAGCTCCCACGTGTTCTTGTTCCCGTCGGAGACAGAGACCTACGGTCAGGTGGTATTGGAAGCTATGGCCAGTGGTCTTCCTGTTATAGTAAGTTCAAGGGGCGCTGCCCATGAACATGTGGAGGAGGGTGTGAACGGCTTTATAGCCACAAGGCCAGAGGAGTTTGTGGAAAAGTTATCTTTGCTTCTTTCCGGCGAAAATCTTCATAGAACCATGGCTCAAGAGGCCCTCTACAGGGCAAGAAGCTTAGACATGAGAAAAAGCTATGTGGATTACATGCTTTCTATAGCCGGCCTTGGGAGGCTTGTTCATGAAGCTTGTTGACATAACGCCCTACTTTCATAGCAGAAGCGGAGGTATCAGAAGGTATTTGCTGGAAAAGGTAAAGTTTTTTCAGGAGATGGATGTGGAGCATGTGCTTGTTGTGCCCGGGAAGGAAAGGAAGGAGTACCGCCTTTGCTCCTCCAAGGTATACCAGCTTCCCTCTTTCCCTCTACCTCTTACGGGAGGGTATCGTTTTTTCTCCTCCATTTCGGAGATAAGGGAAATACTTCAGAAGGAAGACCCAGATGTGGTGGAGCTTGGAGGAACTTACCAGCCCATACCCTACTTAAAATCGGACAGATACCTACTTAGCGTCTTTTACCACTCCGATGTAAGAATGGACCTTTTTCTGCTGCCCTTTCCAAAAAGGCTTAAAAGGGTCTTGCTTGAGCACACTGTAAGAAAAAAACTTTCTAAGGCGGACTTGGTAATTACACCCTCGAGAAAACAGGAGGAGTTCTTAAGGTCGCAGGGGCTTGAAAATATTGCTACGGTAAACTTAGGTGTGGATACGCAGGTCTTTAACCCATGGAGGAGGAATCCCTATTTTGAGAAGACCCTTGGGATCAAAGAAAGCAAGCTCAAGCTCCTTTATGCGGGCAGACTGTCACCCGAAAAGAACATAAATTTCCTCTTGGAGTTCTTCCAACACTTAGACCCTACCCTTTTCCACCTTGTGGTGGTGGGTGACGGCCCTTTGAGAAAAAAGGTAGAAAAGCTTTCCCAGAAGCTTTCTAACCTCACATACTTGGGATATATCCAAAGGGAGGAGGAGTTGGCGGAGGTTTACGCAAGCTGTGATATCTTCATAAGTGCCTCTTATGGGGAGACCTATGGATTATCCTTTTTGGAGGCTCAGGCTTGCGGATGTCTTTTGGTAGCTCTTAATATGAATCTTGAAACACAACCCTTTAAAGAATTCTTAGCAGAAGAGCTTACCCTCGATGACTTTTACAGGGCTACCCTAAAAGCCTGCAATGCCCTAAGTCTATCTACGAGAGAAAGGGTGAGTTCCTACATCGCTAGCAACTTTTCTTGGAAGGTTACCTTTGAAAGATTATTGGGCATCTACCATAACATTCTCGTTGGGCAAGATTTCTTAACCAAATCTTAACATTCTTCTGTTAGACTATCTACCATGAGGGAAAGGATAGAATACCTAATAGAGGAATTGGAAAAGGAAAAGAGCTCCTACAAAAAGCTTCTTAAAAAAGGTGAAAAACTCAGAAAGAGGGAAAGGGATACTTTTCTCACGGAAAAGGACAGGACCATACTTATTGAGTCCTTCGTGGTGGGCGGTCTGCTGGAAAACCTCATAACAAAAGCCATAAACAGGGCCTTCTAAAATAGCTTTTGAAGGGTTGATAGGACCCTCTGGTAGTTACCAGATATCACCACCCTACCTTCAAGGATGTATCTTAGTATCCTAGAAGGCTTTTCTACAAGCCTCAAAAGGTCTTTATAGCTTACCCTTATCTGATCCCTTATAGCTAATGGTTCACTCAAGTAGTTTATGCCTTCGGAGCTTATGAGAAAGTGTGCTTTACTGGCCAGATTAAGCTCTACAGTTAGCAGAAGGGGTTCCTGAAGATTTTTCAGCACATGTCCGTGTTGCTCTTCTATGTGATGAGCCAAAAGCTTTAGTTCCCTTATGTAGTCTTCAGTATTCGCTTTCAACATGTATGACCTTCTCATTCCTAGATAGCTTCACTATTATCGCCTCAAGAATTTCATAAGCTCTCTCTTCTGTGGAGTATATGCCAAGAACTGCAGGAAGGAGAGGCTGGCTCATGTAGGCCACCACCTTGTAAACCAGCCTCTTTTTACCCTCCGCCTCAATCTTTGCCTCCTCCACAGAAAGGGATATAACATGCAGTGTGTTCAGATACCTACCGCTTCTCGTTCTAAGAAAGTTCATACTTCCTTCTTTTCCTCTTCTTTTAGGGCCTTTTTGGCACCTTCTACTGCACCCTCCACCGAGTACCTAACCACTTTAAGAGCCCTCTCTCCTATTTCTGCGGCGGTCTTGACAATCTCCTTGCTAACATCCATGACCTTTGACAGGGCTTCTGCTGGCATGTCTTTGAGGCTTTTTTCCTCTTCTGCAACGCCCATCTTCTTTTTGAGCTCTTCCAGTTCCGCCTTAATCCTTTCGAGTTCCTGTGCCAAGTCCTTTCTTTCTTCCATGACTACCACCTCCTTTTTGGTTTTTGTAATGAATATAGACCCAAAAGCACTGTTGTGCCGTTGTTTACAAGGGTTGAAAGGGACGGTCCAATAAATCCAAGGGCTGAGCCTATAAGGCCCAGGGTGTTGACAAGCCCGTTGATAGCATAGGAAGTTCTTAGTCTTCTCATGGCACCCTCCGCTATGTCTGCAACATCCACTAAGTGCCAAAGGCTATCTCCTATGACGATGTCTGCCACTTCTATGGCTATGTCGGTACCGCTCCTGAGGGATATGCCCACATCTGCAGAAGAGAGCGCTGGTGAGTCGTTTACGCCATCACCCACAAAGGCAATGACCCTGCCTTGTCTTTTTAGATTTTCCACCACCTTGACCTTTTCTGCGGGGAATACCCTTGCGTAAAACTCCTCTATGCCGAGCTCTTTTGCCATATACCTTGCTATGCCTTCGTTGTCACCCGTGCATAGCACCACCCTTTTACCTCTCCTCTTTAATTCCGCAATCACATCCTTTGCCTCTTCCCTCAAGGGGTCGCGGAAGGTAAGTAGGCCGACAATTTTTCTTTCCCTGACCAGATAAAGCACCGACTTGGCTTCTGAGTGAAACTTATCTACGAGTTCCTTTATCTCAGGGCTTATCCTTATCCTTTTCCTTTGCATAAAGCGAGTGCTTCCCAGCATAAACTTCTTTCCATGAAGCTCACCCTCTATACCAAGGCCTATGTTGTACTGGGAGTTTTCCCTTGGAATAAGTTCGACTTCCCTCTCCTCTGCCAGCCTTACTATTGCCCTTGCCACTGGGTGGGTTATTCTCTGTTCTAAGGATGCGGCATAACATAGGGCTTCTTCTTCGGTGACCTCAATACCCACTAAGTCTTCCACCTTTGGATGCCCTATGGTGAGGGTGCCCGTCTTGTCCATCACAAAGGTGTCTACCTTCGAGAGGGCTTCCAATTTACTACCGCTCTTTATAAGTATGCCGTAGGTGGAAGCATGAGATACACTGGAAAGCACGGTAAGAGGCGTTGCTAAGTGTATGCCCGTGTGGTAGTCTATGATTAGTGTTGATGCGAGCCTGCCCAGCTGTCCGCTAAGGACATAAGAAAGGAATCCAAGACCTATGGTAGGCATTACCAGTCTGTTGGCTCTCTCTTCCGCAAGCTTTTGTATGTTTATGGGTTCTTTTATGCTCTCTTCCACTATCTTTGCAATCTTTGCCACCACCGTCTCCTCTCCCACTTCTTCCACTTTTACATAGAGCTTTCCGTCTTCTACGAAGGTGCCCGCAAAGACCTTATCTCCAGGTTTTTTGTGAACTGGGTTTGATTCACCCGTCAAAGATGCCTGATTCACAAGGGCGTCGCCCTCTTCCACTATCCCGTCCGCCGGAATCTTTTCGCCGGCGTAAACCGCTATTATGTAGCCCTTTTTAAGGTCAAGGGCTTTAACCTTTATTGCTTGACCGTTGCCCACCATAAGCCATGCGGTATCTTCCCTGTAGGAAAACAGCTTTTCAATCTTCTCGTAGGCTTTTTTCTCCACCTTTTCGGAAAGGTAGTCTCCAAGAGCAAGTAAGAAGACCATGATATGGGCCGAGAGGGGGTTGCCCGACAGACTTGCCAGTAATATGGCAGAGGAGTCAAGGAAGTGCACGTCAATTTTTTTATTTAGTAGTGATTTTACCGCCTTTTCAAGTACTGGCCCGGAAAGGAGGAGGGTCATGCCCGCCAGTAGAGGATTGGGAATGCCAGCCCTGAAAAAATAAGGTATCAAACCAAGGGTGCTTAGAACAAACCAGCCTTTGGCGCCGTTTTCCTTTTTGTGAAGCTTTGGCTTTTCCCTTGATAGGTCTTCAAGGAATACATCCCTTGGAGTGTTTTCCACATGACTCAGGAAACCTATTAGGTCAAAGCTATTGGTATCGTATTCGAGAGTAAGCCTTCCGGATTTTTTAGAATAACTAACCTTGCGCACACCCCCAAACTTAGAAAAATAAGAATGCAAAGTTTCTTCCGGGTGATGTAAGTATTGGAAAAGGTAGGAGCTTAGCCTTATTCTTCCAGGTGAAAGCCTTTCTACCCTGTAGGTCATTCCGCCTTGCTTTCCTGCTGGAGCTTTAGCTCAAGAGCCTTTACCATGGCCTCTATCTCCTTTTGAGTCTCCTCAAGCTTTCTCCTTTCCCTTGTCCTATCAAGCATGTAAAAGGCTAAGACGCCAAGACCAAAGCCAAGGGCAAAGCTGAAGGGGCCGGAACACAGAGCCTTTCCGAGCATTGAACCTATCTGATTCATGTCCTTACCTCCTCATAGTCTTTCTTTTATTCTCTGAAGGATTTCTTGCTGTTTCTGAAGAATTTCCAGCTTTTTCTCCACCTCGAGCCTATAAAGGTGCTTCGCCTCTGAGACTACATCTTCCCAGAATTCTTTACTCTCTTCAAGGTTCCCAGTCAGCCACTGCTGGAAAGCTATAACTTCCTTTGTAGTGGATACGAGGAAAGGTCTTGCATCTCTCATGAGTTTACCCAAAATCACAAGACCAGCAAGGGCACCAAAGCCATAAAGCATCATGTTGGTGGAGAAACACCCTCCTATGGTGCTTGGAATGCTCAGGTTAACCATGCTTTACCTCCTTAAAGCTTGTTTTTTAGGTAAGGTAGCAAGAACATACTACAAACCGCGAAGGAAATCAAGCCCACATTCCATCCCAACAAGAGCATGCTAAAGCTGAGCTTGACCGCAGGATGTTTGAGGAAAGGCTGAAGATAAAAGTGAAGGTCCTCTTTGTCTAACTTTTGAAGAGATTTTTGTGAGTTTATATTTTCTAAAAGGTAATGAACAAAGCTACCTTCCCTGAACTTGATAAGTAAAGTTCTCGTGTTGTCCTTGTAGTCTACCCCCAAAACCCCCTCCATCCCACCCATGCCACGCAGGAACAAGTTTCTTTCTTCTACGCTTGAAAAGTATAGCCTTGCTTCACCTTTTCTGCGGGAGATGTATTCAATCATTGATGAAAAGTATACTGGGGAATTGTTAAGATTTGGTTAAGAAGTAAAAGATTAATGGCTTGAACTCAGTATCCTTTAAAGCTTTGGCAGGAGCTGGTAAAAGCTAAAGGATTGCCCTACGCATCTTTTAAGATTTGTGCGAGTGTTTTTGTGTTATATTCTTGCCAGCCTCATGAAACTTGCGGTAGATATCCTTAATCTACATTAATCTACAATAGCATTCCTCTTATCTCCTTGCGAAAAATCCTCCATCTTTGGCATCATGTCTTTGTATAAAGCCTGACAAAGAGAACAGTAATTTTCCTTGACATCCTTGCAACATTCCTTGTGTTGGAGAGCTCAAGTCTATCTATGGCCAGCTTCAGTCTTTTGGTGTAAAGTTCTCGTTGTGGGCCAGATAAAAGCGTGTGTCTATAATGCTCATGTATGCCAACGATATAAAAGCTTAATATCCTTTAAGGTCCTAGGTGGTGGTTTAAAATGTTTACATGATAAGCATATCAGTACCTGCCAGCACCAGTAATTTCGGCTCAGGTTTTGATGCTTTTGGTCTGGCTTTGAACCTTTATAACCAGTTTTATGTAAGTTTTTCAGACTCTTACGAGGTTCTTATTGAAGGGGAGGGTCAGCACCTTCCTAAGGATGAAAGCAACCTTTTTGTAAGGGTTTACAGGAGTGCCTGCCAGAGGTTAGGAGTGGAAGAAAGACCCATAAGCGTGAGACAGGTAAACCACGTTCCAACCGCAAGAGGTTTGGGGTCTTCCTCCACCGCCATAGTGGGTGGTATCCTTGCCTGCGGAAGACTTCATGGTCTTAAGCTTAGTCTTGAGGAGGTGTTGGGCTTAGCCTTCGAGTTTGAACCTCACCCCGATAACCTTCTTCCTGCCCTTTTGGGGGGCTTTGTGGTCTGCGCCAACTCTGAGGAGGGTATAAACTTTCTTAAGCTGGATTTCCCCCGGGAGCTAAAGGTTGCGGTGTGCGTGCCTGATTTTGAGCTTTCCACGGAGAGGGCAAGGGCAGTCATAAGAAGAGAAGTCTCTTTAAGGGATGCGGTTTACAACCTGCAAAGGTCCGCTCTTTTAGTGGGTGCTTTACTCTCGTGCAATTTTGAACTTATGAAAGAGGCGGTAAAGGACAAACTTCATCAGCCCTATAGGGCTGAGCTTATACCCGGTTTTTGGCAAGTGGTAGAGGAGGCTTACAAAAGTGGTGCTAAGGCGGTCTTTCTTAGCGGTGCTGGACCTTCCGTGGCAAGCCTTTGCAAGGATGGGGCTGACCAGATAGGAAGGGCGATGGTAGAAGCCTTTTCAAAGGCTGGTGTTAGCTCCAAGCATCTTATACTCTCCGCCTCAGAAAAGGGCGCCCTTGTCAGTGATGAAAGTTCTAACCCTTGATGTGGGCAATAGCTCGGTGGATGTATGTTTATTCGATGGAGAACTATTCTATGTGGGCAAGTTCCCACACGGAGAAATTCCTATACTTAAAGTGGACAGGGTGCTGGTCTCTTCCGTAAAGCCCTCTGTGGATAGGCTTATAAGGGAAGCATATCCCAATGCACGATTTATCACGCCAGAAGATGTTCCTTTGAAAACTGCCTTTGAAAACAAGCAGGGAGTAGGTGTTGACAGGCTTTTGAACCTTTACGGTGCGGTCAGCCTTTATGGGACGGATGTGGTGGTTGTTAGTGCAGGCACAGCTCTGGTTGTGGATTTGGCGGTTGACGGCTGTTTTCTTGGCGGCTTTATTACCCTTGGATTGGGTTCCGGGCTTGAGTGTTTGCATCAGAAGGCGGAGCTTATCCCTTCTTTAAGTCTAAGGGAGCTTGAGGTGGATATCGGAACTAACACAGAAGAGGCTATAATTGGAGGTTTTATAAAACAGACGGTTTATTTTGTCAAAGGTTGTGTGGAAAGCTGGAGCACAATTTACGGAATAAGCCCAAGGGTAGTCACAACGGGTGGCGATGGCTGGCTACTTAATAGCCTTGGGCACTACGACCCCCTTCTTTCTCATAAGGCTATGCTTTTGCTGTAGCACGAACAAAGGCTTTAACCATACTGCTGTTTTAAACTAAGCACGAATTTTTTAGCTTCTTCCTTTGTTTTTACCCTGCCTTCCATCTGAGCTTCCTCAAGGGCCTTTTTTATCATCCCCACCTCAGGTCCCTGTCCTATACCCAAAAGTTCCATGATTTCCCTTCCATCAAGAAGGGATTTTATGGGTAGTTTCGATAACTTTTCTCTCCTAAACTCTACAAGGTTATGAATGGTTTGCAACAGCCTTTCTATTTCTGCTTCTTTGTCTCCACTCCCTATGGCATCCGCTATGGCATGCAGGAAAAGATGTGGCGCTATATGACCGCACTCCTTCCAAAAGTTTGCCCTTCCTCTATCTGTGAGCTGCCCCTTACTAAGAGACTCCCGAAGGTAAAAGGGTCTTAAATGCTCCCTAACCAGCTTTGAAACGAAGTCTGTAGACTCATCGCCCCATCGGTATGCCTTTCCGTATTGCTTTACCATGTCCGCACCAAGGCTGTTGTGATTATAAAAGGTGACCTTTCCCTCCCTTATCTCAAGGGTATGTGGTTTGGCTATGTCGTGGAAAAGGGCCGAAAGCTTGAGAAGCTCCACATCGGAGAACTCTCCTAACACCTCCATTTTTCCGAAGTTTTGCAAAAGTTCTGCGGGCAGATACCTATCCCTTTCCAGTATCACCCTTTCAAGGGCCTCGAGCACCTTAAACACATGTTCCTCAAGTGGGTATATATGATGCTCGCCCTGCTCCTTTACCTCCTTCCATCGGGCCGTGTCTGGAAACAAAACCTGAAGGAGGCCATGCGTGTATAGGTCTTGCAGGACCTTGTGGCTATTGTTGTTTCTCATTATTTTGAAAAGCTCAAGGGTGACCCTCTCGGGTGGTGCTTTTTTTAGAAGTTGTCCTTTCTTTTCCACAAACTGGTAAAAGTCCTCGGTCAGACTCAGGCTCTTCTCCACTGCAAGACGAAAGCCTCGCAGTATCCTCACAGGGTCTTCTTCAAGGTTTTTAAAGGACACAGGCCTTAGAAGACCTTGCTCCAAGTCTTCTACGCCATGGGCTGGGTCGTATATGATGGTTTGTTTTGCACCTAGGCTTAGCACATCGTCAATGCTTACTGCCATGGCGTTTGCCGTGTAGTCTCTGGATAGCAGGTCTTCCACCAGAGCCTTTTCCACATCTTTACCCCTTATCTGGGCAAAGTCAAAACGATACTTGTAGGGTGGAACTTTCAGAACTACGGTGGCAACCGTGGACCTTCTTAGAAGAAGCCCCCTTTTTTCGAACTCAAAGTAGGAACCCCCTATTTTCTCGGCAAGTTTTTTCCCTACCTCCTTAGGGTTGCAGGTAACCATAAGGTCCACATCCACATGAAAACCTACCGGCTCACCCAGAAGCCTATCCCTTACCCATCCACCTACGATAAAGCAGTAGGCTTCTCTGGGCAGTACCTTTGCTATGTCGTCAAAGTAGGTCATATAAAAGTTAAGCCCATGGGCCGTGTGTTTTACGCCCTTTTCAAACATAGCTTCCATGGTGAACTGGAATTTTAATATAGCACTGGTACCTTACTTTTGCGTCTTAACTAAAACTTAACATAGATCTCTTATGTTTAATTTCATGCCCAGTCTTGTAGAGAAAAGCCTGCATGTTCGCAAATTCTTTACTGCCGTAGAAACTTTGCATGTAAGGGATTTTTACAAGCCCTTAGTTAAGGTGTTAGCAGAACTCTTTGGAAATTGGACATCTTCTGGTATGAAAAACCTAAACTTTGTTCTTAGCCCCTTTTATAGAGCGCCACTGAATGGACTGCACAAGATAAGGAAAAAGCAACCTTCTTATTGCTTACTGCTCAGCGCTTTCATGTTTATCTTTAAGGAGGTTACCTGTGCAGGAGCTTTTGCTGGCTGATTACAGCCTGAAGTTAAAACCCCTCTACGGACCCTTCCATAGGGATATGTTGAACCTTTCCTGGTTGGTAGAGGCTATAAGTAGCTCCCTAAGGTCCGGATACTTTCTGTTTCAGAGTTCTGATAAATTTTACTTTTCTCCGGTTTTGGATGGAAAGCCAGAGGGCACATTCCCCGACGATTTTGAGTATGTTAGCTTCTTTAGCACCATGGAAAATTTTGTTATACACGCCTTCCAGCTCCAAAAGGAGCACAGGATACCGCTCTATAGCCAAAGACCAGTTTGGGTTAACTTGGAGAGCATCAACTTTAACATAAGAGAATTTTTCGCAAAACTTATGGACTTTGGGGTTACAGGTTTTGTAAGTGTAGACAACAGGATAAAGCTCTTGAAGGGTAATATCCTTTTGAATAAGGGTGCTGTGGTAAAGACTTATTACGGTGGTTTGGTTGGCTTGGATGGTCTCAAAAGGCTTCTTGAGGATCTTGGTGAGGATGTTTGCACTCTGAAGGTTTATGAACTGCACGAGGAGATTGTGAATTTCTTACTGCCGGGTTATGAATTTGCCGGCCTATACAAGAGCTTTGAACAGCTTCCCCTTCACGAGATGAAGGATATGACCATGGTGATTAGCGTGTCTCCGGAGAAGTACGGTTATTTGATATACAAAAGCGGCAAAGAGGTGTTAATGGAAGGCTTTGAGAAAGACGCACCCTTTTATGAAGTTTTGATGTCTTGCCATACATCCGTGACGCCGGAACCTATGGAGCCCCTTTCACTGCTGGGAGGAGAAAGGCATCTGAGGATAGTAAAGTACGATCCTGAGCATCCTGTGCTTTATTTTTGTCCTGCCTGCTGGAGTGTGATTTCTAAAGATGACAGGGTTTGTCCAAACTGTGGCTATGACCTTGGTGAGTTTCATAACCTTCCCTATGAATACAAGCTCATAATGGCCCTTGAGCATCCTATGAAGGAGATGAAAAGGAATGTCATATACACCATAGGTAGGAAGGACTTGGAAATAGCCATACCCCACCTGGAGGTGATGATAGCAAAAGAAACAGACCCTTTACTTCTCATTGAACTGGCGGATGCTCTTTCAAGGATGAGTTCACCAGAGGCAGTAAGGCTTCTCAGGGCAATGGCACAGCACAGATACCCAGTTGTACGCTCTCGAGCCCATTTACACCTTCAAAGGAGGCTAAAGCATGTTCATGAATAGTTTAAAAAACCTTGCAAGTAGGGAGTTTTTGAGCAAGCTTGAAATAAGGCCTTACTATCAGCCCATAGTGGACCTCAGGAATGGGCGTCCCTTAGGCTTTGAAGCCCTTAGCAGGTTCAAGATTGGAGAAGCACCCATTGGACCCCTAAGAGCTTTTCAGATGGCTAGCGATTTTGATGTGGTTGGTGAGCTGGATACCTTATGCAGAGAGGTCGCCCTCATGCATTTTCCCAAGGATGTAAGCGGATATATATTTCTGAATGTTTTTCCTTCCTATCTTACTTCCGAAAGCTTTGGCAAGAGAAAAACCCTTGAGTTGGTTAAAAGTTTTGGCTTAGAACCCATATCTGTCGTTCTTGAGCTTACTGAGGTGGAAAGGGTTCAGGATGTGGACCTCCTTAAGAAGGCACTCAATTACTATAAAAGTCTTGGCTTCCTTGTAGGCATAGACGATGTGGGCACAGGATACAATTCCTTGCAGATGCTTCTTGAGCTTGAGGGACTTCTTGACTTTGTCAAGCTACCCAAAGAGCTTGTAAATGGCTTTGCCAGAAGCAAGATAAAATACCAGCTTTTAAAGGTCTTGACGGAAGTTAGCCTCAACATAGGAGCCAAGCCCATATACGAGGGAGTTGAGCAGGAAGAGGACGCAAAGCTCCTTTTCTATGACCTTGATGCTCAGTATGTACAGGGATTTTACTTTGCCAAGCCCATGAGTTCAGAAGAGCTAAAGGGTTTTGTGGTGCAGACAAGGTTTCAAAAAAATTCCGAAGACTTTGTGCCCGAAGGTGAAGTTCTGGAATATGTGAAATACGATCCAAAGGACAGGTTTGGAAAGTTTTTGGAGCTTTTTGATGGTAATGGCAGGAGGTATTTTATCCTTCATCTTGATGACGAAGAGTATCTCATAGACATGTGGAGGCTTAGATACGAATTGACCCAGAAAGAAATAAACCTCTATTACTACAAGCCCCTTTCCGAAGTTGTGCAGAGGATGAAGAGCCTTTTTCCCAGATTAGACGGTATACCACATGTTAACGCAGAAATCCATAATATACATAGGCTTTTTGATGTTGTCGCCTCCCAGGAGCATGATGTTGTTCTCTATAAGAAAAACAACAGGGCCTACCTTCTTGAGAAATATCATATAATAAGCTACTTTTACAGGAGACTCTCCAAGGAACTTCTTGACAAGAACCCTCTAACCCTGCTACCTGGCAGCAACGCCCTTCAAGAAAAGGTGAAAAAACTGTCTTCCTCCGAGAATAATTTTTTCCTTTGTTACATTGACCTTGATAATTTCAAAGCTTTCAACGATGCTTATGGTTTTTATGCGGGTGACCAAATGATAAAAAAGGTTGGTGTTATTCTAAGCTCCTTTGAAAGGAAGGGGGAAGGGAGGATTTTTGTAAGCCACATAGGTGGCGATGATTTTGTCCTTGTCCTTTGGGATACCACCCTTGAAGAAGCCGTGCAAGAACTCCTCAAGCTTCTTTCGGACCTGCAGGATGGTCTTTTGGAGTTATACAGTCACGAAGATAGAGCAAGGGGATACTTTGTGGGTAAAGACAGACATGAAGTACAAAGGGAATTTCCCCTGGCGAGCGTTTCCATGGCTTTGGTTAAGGGTTCCTCTGATATGGTGGAAATATCCAAGAGATGTGCTCAGCTTAAGAAGAGGGCAAAGTCCCATGTGGGCAGTGTTCTTGTGGTGGAAGGTCTTAACGAAATCTTAACAATTGACCGTTAAACTTATAGCAAAATTCTTAAGGAGGTGCTAAAATGAGAAAAAGGTTGGTTAAGACTGGAGTGCTCTCTATGGGTGTATTAGCTCTTATGTCTGCACCCGCAAAGGCCCAGCAGGTTATAAAGGTCGATGGCTCTTCCACTGTCTATCCAATAACCGAGGGCGTTGCGGAGGACTTCCAAAAGGCTAAAAGGGGTGCAGTGAAAGTCACGGTGGGTATATCTGGAACCGGTGGCGGTTTTAAGAAGTTTTGCAGGGGCGAGACGGACATATCCAACGCCTCCAGGCCCATCCTCAAAAGGGAAATGGACGAGTGTAGGGCAAACGGCGTGCAGTATATAGAATTGCCCGTGGCTTACGACGGTCTTTCCGTGGTTGTAAACCCTAGGAACAACTGGGCGACCTGCTTGAGTGTGGAACAGCTGAAGGAAATATGGAGGCCAGAATCCCAGGGCAAGAAATTCATGTGGTCTGACCTTGACCCCAAGTGGCCAAAAGAGGAAATTAAACTGTGTGGTGCTGGCTCTGATTCTGGAACCTTTGACTACTTTACTGAAGCTATAGTGGGTAAGGCAAAGTCCTCCAGGGGTGACTACCTTGCTTCAGAAGATGACAACGTGCTTGTGCAGTTTGCTCAGAGAGAAAGAGGAGCGCTTTGCTACTTTGGACTTGCCTATGTGGAAGAGAACAAGGGTAAGGTGAAGGCGGTGCAGATAAAAAACCCCAAAACAGGCCAGTGCGTGGCACCTACTTACGATACTGTCCAGAATGGTCAGTATCAGCCTCTTTCAAGACCTCTCTTCATATATGTAAACGCAAAGGCTGTGCAGGAAAAGCCGGAAGTCAGGGAGTTTGTGGAGTTTTACCTCAAGAACGCAGGCAAGATATCAAAGCAGGTCAAGTACATAGCACTTCCCGACAGGGCTTACAAGTTGGCAGAGGAAAGGTTTAAAAAGAGGGTAGTAGGCACCGTGTTTGGTGGTGAGCCTGAGGTAGGTCTCACCATAGACGAACTCCTCAAGAGGGAAGCCAAACAATGACCCTGTCCATAGGAGCAAAGAAAGCTATAGACCTTGGCATCTTCCTTTTTCTTCTTCTTATGGGTGCCGTGTCTGTGGCTGTCACCTTTGCCATAGTATGGGTCCTTTTGGTGGATACCTTAAGGTTTTTTACCCACCCCGATGGGGGTGGCTTCCCCACTTCTCTAATAAGGTTTTTTACCGAAACCCAGTGGACACCAACCTTTTACAACAAGCAGATAGGTATATGGCCTTTAATAAATGGCACCTTTCTTATAGCTATTATCTCTATGCTTGTGGCCGTTCCTCTGGGAATACTGGTGGCAGTGTATCTCAGTGAATACGCCAGTTGGAAGGTTAGGGAGACTGTAAAGCCTTGGCTTGACTTCCTTGAAGCTGTTCCTACGGTTGTTTATGGCTATTTTGCCCTTCTTTTTGTTACTCCTTTATTTCAGAAGGTTTTTGAGTCCCTTGGGATTTATATGGAGGGCATGAACGCCCTATCGCCAGGGATAGTGATAGGCGTGATGATACTTCCCTACACCGCTTCCATGATAGAGGACGCCTTCAAAGGTGTACCCCAGTATTTGAGAGAAGCCTCTTATTCCTTAGGTGCCTCCAAACTAAGAACTGCCCTTCTTGTGGTGTTGCCAGCGGCCAAGTCAGGTGTGCTCTCTGCTTACCTCCTTGGTTTTTCAAGGGCCATTGGCGAGACCATGGTTGTAGCGGTGGCGGCTGGTATGTATCCCCAGCTCACCGCAAACCCTCTTCAGCCCATACAAACCATAACGGGCTACATAGTGCAGGTTGCCCTTGGAGACCTACCCTTTAACTCCTTTGAATACCTTTCCATCTTTGCAGCTGGATTTATGCTTTTTGTTATTACCCTTGTTCTTAACTCGATAGCGGTGTACTTAAAATCAAGGGCGGTAGGATATTGACATGGAACAGAAGCTAAGCCTAAGGAAGGAAGCTGATGCAAAATTGAAGGAATTTGACATCGAGGCTTATACAATCGGGGTAAAAAGAAGGGACAAGGTCTTTGAAATAGTTGGGCTTTTAGCCACATTCCTCGTTCTCTTGTTCCTTTTTGCTATATCCGTGGACCTTCTGATAGACGGCTGGGTAAGGATAAAGGATGCCAAATTCTATACCTCCTACCCTTCCAGGTTTCCGGAGGAGGCTGGCATTCTGTCCTCTTGGGTTGGCACCCTCTATGTAATGTTGGGAGCCATCTTCTGGGCTGTGGTGCTTGGCATACCGGCGGGCATATACCTTGAGGAGTACGGCGGAAAGGGTAGGTTGGCAAGAATCATAGAAGCTAACATATCCAACCTTGCCGCGGTTCCTTCTATTGTTTACGGGCTTCTTGCTCTCGGCGTTTTTGTGTACAGGTTTAAGTTTGGTGAAAGCGTTCTTACTGCAGGCCTAACCCTTGGGCTTTTGATGCTGCCAGTGGTGGTAGTTGCCACAAGAGAATCCATAAGGAGAATCCCAAGGTCCATAAGGGAGGCGGCCTATGCCCTTGGAGCCACACGCTGGGAGACCCTCTTCCATCATATACTTCCCTACTCTTTGGGTGGCATTTTCACCGGTCTTATAATAGCGGCTTCAAGAGCAATAGGAGAGACAGCACCCCTGATAACCGTAGGAGCACTCACCTTCATAGCCTTTTTACCACCGCCCCCTTGGGAGGACTTTTTAGGAATGCTCATGTCCCCCTTTACTGTTCTTCCCATACAGATGTATAACTGGGTATCAAGACCGCAGGAAGCTTTTCACACAAACGCCGCCGCCGCAGGTTTTATACTATTAGTTATAGCCTTGCTAATGAACTCAGTAGCCTTTTACCTGAGATACAAGGTAAGGAGGAAATATCAATGGTAAACCCTGCCAAGATGTTGGAAGAAAGAAAGGTAGAACAGCAATCGGGGACCACAAAGGTAAAAATAGAGGTTAAAAACTTTAACTTTTACTACGGCAACTACCATGCCTTAAAGGATATCAACTTTCCTATATACGATAAAAGGGTTACTGCCATCATAGGACCCTCTGGTTGTGGAAAGACCACCCTTTTGAGGGCCTTTAACCGCATGCACGACCTCTACCCAGGCGCCCGCTACGAAGGTGAGATAATAATGCATCCCGACGGCGCCAACCTCGTAGACAGAAAAACCGACCCTCTGAAGGTGCGCATGCGTATAGGGATGGTTTTTCAAAAGCCCAACCCCTTTCCCAAAAGCGTATACGAAAATGTGGCTTACGGTCTCAAGATTAGGGGTATAAAGAATAAGAGGTTCTTAGACGAGGCTGTGGAAAGAGCTCTTAAGGGTGCAGCTTTATGGGAAGAAGTAAAGGACAGACTGAATGCCAATGCCTACTCTCTATCTGGTGGTCAACAGCAGAGGCTTTGTATAGCAAGGGCTATAGCGGTTGAGCCGGAGGTGCTTCTCTTTGATGAGCCCACCTCTGCCTTAGACCCCATATCCACTGCCAAGATAGAAGACCTCATCGTGGAGCTAAAGCAGAGGGTTACCATCGTTATCGTAACCCACAACATGCAGCAAGCCGCCAGAATATCCGACTACACCGCCTTTATGTATCTTGGGGAACTTGTGGAGTTTGGGCCTACTGAGAAGATATTCACCAAGCCGGAAAAAAAGTTGACGGAAGACTACATAACGGGAAGGTTTGGATAAAATAACTTTGTGTTTGTGTACAGAAGGCGGGTGCAGTTTTACGAAACCGACGCTCAGGGTGTAGTACATCACTCTAACTACTTTAAGTATTTTGAAGAGGCAAGGGGTGAGCTCTTCAGACATCTTGGCTGTCCCTACTCAAGGCTTAGGGAGGGTGGCTTTGAGGTGGTGTTAATATACGCCTCCTGCCAGTTTTCAAAGCCCATAAGGTATGACGAGGAGTTTGAGCTTGGAGTGGGTCTTGTCCACATAGACCGCTTTAGCTTTTCCTTTGATTATAGAATTGTATCCTTGGACATCCTGAAGGCGAGGGGCAGCACAAAACACTGCGTTTTAAAGGATGGAAGGATAGTTTCCATACCTTCCGAGGTAAAGACCAAACTCACTGAATTTTTCTTAGGTCCCTGTAAGCGTTGAGAAAGCCAGATATCACACCCAAAAGGAGAAAAAGGAAAAGTCCCAAGGGGAAACTTCTTATTTTTAAAAAGCCTTCCATCAGCCACTTGTCAAAGGCATAGCCCAACAAAAGGCCAGCTATGACCCCACCCACAAGATGGAGTCCCAAAGTCATGGCAAGAAAATCCTTACTCTTCATGGGTTAATTTTATACACCATCTTGCATAGAGTAAAAAACTCAGAAAATGGGGAAAAGGATATTTAAAAAGCTTGCCATATAGCCTTTGTCATCATAGCAACAACACTATCTAAGAGACAAAATGAAACTTCTGAAATCAAAACACAAAGCGCTATCACAGGCGGAAGCTTTTATACAAGTTTGCTTAACAAAAACCTATAGCAGGCGGACAGCCAAAAACCTACCATATCTTCAAAAAAGAACTTACTCAAAACTCAGACTTGTGTGCTTTTAACAGTGTTGTGTTATGAGGATGATGTAGCTACTGTGTAAGGATGCAGAAATTTGAAGAGCGGGGAATGTTATAAAAAGGAGAAGAGCCCATCAAGCAAGTGGTATAAGGGCATAAATTTTACTTGCCTACCTCTATGATTATGTACCAGCTTTTCAGAGGGTGAGACTGCGATATGTTTATTTTCTCGCCAGACGCATATAGGTTAATTTTATAAGCCATTTTCTCTCACAACCCTTCTTGAGCCAAGGAGGCTGTAAAGGGCAGGCACTACAAAAAGGGCCGTGAGGAAAGAAGATAGCACTCCTCCAAGCATGGGAAGGGCTATCCTTGAGAGAACCTCATGCCCCGTGCCTTGCACATACACGGCGGGAAGAAGGCCCACCACCACCGTAAGCATGGTCATGGTTTTTGGTCTTATCCTTTTTACCGCACCTTCATAAAGTGACATTTCGAAGCCCTTGCCACCGGCCTCCATAGCCTTCATTATGTAGATTACCATCACTATGGCCATCTCAGCTGCAATGCCTAAAAGGGCAAGAAAGCCAGCCACAGATGCAATGGAGAGCTTGTAGTCAAACAGATACATGAGTAAAAAGCCTCCAAGCAAGGAAGATGGTAGGGTCAGAAGAACCAAAAGGGTTTCAAAAAGCCTTCCAAGGCTC
>JAOAIS010000041.1 GCA_026414575.1 Aquificaceae bacterium
GTTTTGTGAAGTAAAAGTCTATCCAGAAAATCCCCTCTTCTTAAGCTTATGCAGCCCCGAATGCCAACAGAAAAGCCAAGCTCCAGTCTCTGCATACCGCGAAGGCCTGAGGTGTAGAGCTCCACACTTAGCCCATCCACTACGAACTCTGCCCTTGGGTGTATGAGCCAGCGGAAGCCCTTAACTTCCGCACCCAGAGACTGGTAAAAGTCCAGCCTATCCTTTACAAACCTATAGAGGGCAAGGAATACAATGAGGGCTACACATAAAAGGACTATAAGGTGCTCAATGGACATCCTCCACAGCCCCCAGGTCGTAGCCTCCCACTTGATTTACCTTAACCTTGAGCACTTCCCCTACTCTTACCTCCCTCTCGGTTTCTAAATAGGTCTTCCCGTCCACCTCCGGTGCCTGAAGCCAGACTCTTCCTACAGGTACAAAACCAAACTCTTCATCAAAGCCGTCCACAAGAAGTTCAAGCTCTTTGTCTAAGAGCTCCTGGTTTTTCCTTAGGGTTATGCCCTCTTGAAGGCTCATCAGCTCTTCTTTTCTTTTTTCTTTTTCTTCTTCAGGCAATGGGTCTCCAAGGCTGTAGGCGTGGGTGCCCTCTTCCTGTGAGTAAGTAAAGATTCCTACCCAATGAAAGTGGCCTTCAAGGAGAAAATTTTTGAGTTTTTTGTAGTCTTCTTCTCCCTCTTCTGGATAACCCACTATGAAGGTGGTACGAAGCACGGCCTCTGGAAGGGTCTTTCTTATCTTTTCTATAAGATTTATAACAAACTTTTCGTCGTACCCCCTCCTCATGCTCTTTAGAACCCTCGTGGATACATGCTGTAAGGGTATGTCAAAGTAAGGAAGGACCTTTTCCGAGTAAGGTATGTAGCTAAGAAGCTCCTCCACCTCCGTAGGATAAAGGTATAAAAGCCTTATCCACCTTATGCCTTCTATCTTTTCAAGGTTTTCCAAGAGTTTTATCAGTTGTCCCTTTTTATAAAGGTCCCTGCCGTAGTAGGTGGTGTCCTGAGATACAATGCAGAGCTCCTTTATGCCTTCACTTGCAAGATACCTTGCCTCTTCCAAAAGCTCTTCCATGGGTTTTGAGCGATGCCTTCCCCTTATTAGGGGTATGGCACAGAAGGAGCAGAGCCTGTTACAGCCTTCGGATATCTTCAGGTAGGCATAGGACTTGGGTGTGGTGAGAATTCTCTTCGCCTTTCCTTCCCCACCAAGCCCAAGAAACTCTACCACCTCCTCCCAGCTCTCCGTCCCAAAGTAAGCCATGACCTCCGGTATTTCCCTCATAAGCTCCTCTTTGTACCTTTCTACCAAACAGCCCATAACTATGACCTTCTTCTTATGAGCAAACTCCAGTATGTTATCTATGGCTTCCACTTTTGCAGGTTCAATAAAGCCACATGTATTTATCACTATTAGCTCTGCTTTTGTAGGATCCTTCACAAGCTCTGCACCGCCTGCCCTTAACTTACCAAGAAGCCTTTCTGTATCCACAAGGTTTTTGGCACACCCAAGGCTTATGACACCTACCTTCATCACTCTTCCATATCCAGCTCAGAGTCCACCCTAAACACATTGGTGTTGTGGAAGGCATCATACATAACATACTTTGTGTATGGATTGTTTTTAAGGGCTTCTCTTATTTCATCTATACTCTTGCCCTGCGTCTTGAGCCTTTTTATGTTATCTCTCAAAAACTGAACATAACCCACGGTAAAGTCCACCGCGGACATACCCATGGGCTCGTTATGTCCTCCGAGGAGTATTTTGGCATCCATCTGCTTGATTTTCCGAAGGTTTTCAAGAAGACCCTTTGAGCTTGCGCCCCTGTCTCCCATAAAAGGTATACGGTTTTGCATGACCAAGTCTCCAACAAAGAGAACCTTCTCTTTGGGCATGTATATGAGCAGGTCGTTGTCCGTATGGGCAGGCGAAAGGGCAGTTATTTCAAAGCGCTTACCACCAACTTGCAAGGAGAGTTTTTCCTCTACCACCACATCCGGTGGAACAAGCACCACACTCTTGAAAAGCTCACCAAACCTTTGCTTGCTTGCCTGCAGAGCCATCTGGGCATCACCAGAATTGTAGAATTCAAGAAGCTTCTTGTGGGCTACTATCTTTGCTCCAAGCTCCTTGTAGGTTTTTGCACCGTACCAGTGGTCCGGATGGTAGTGGGTCATGATGGCGTATTTGATGGGCGCCTTTTTTACTCTCATGAGATTGTCCACAAACTCTTTGGATAGCTCGGGGGTGGACAGGGCGTCCACCACTACCCAACCTTCAGTAGTCAGCACCGCAAAGGCGTTAGACATAAAGCCTCTATTTTCCAAGGAGGGCAGGGCGTCCACGCCCCTAACCATGTATATATCCTTTTGCACCCTTCTTAGCTTCATCTCGGGTGCCATTGCAAACACTACCGCAAACATGATTAGAAGAATTTTCAGGTGTCGCATAGGTTTTATTTTAATCCAGTTTACAATAATTGCCATGAGGGTTCTTTTCTTTGGCACTCCAGAGTTTGCCCTTCCATCTTTGAAAGGGCTCTCCGAAGAGTTTGAGGTGGTGGGTGTTGTATGCCAGCCAGACAAACCTGCGGGAAGGGGGCAAAAGCCAACTCCTCCTCCCACTAAAGTTTTTGCCCAAAGCCAAGGTATAGATTTTTTTCAACCGGAGAAAAAATTCCAGATAATACCCATTGTAGAGGACCTAAAGCCGGACTGCGTGGTGGTTGTGGCTTATGGAAAGATACTTCCGCCGGAGGTCATAAGGTATCCTCCTCATGGATGCATAAACCTTCATGCAAGCTTACTTCCGGCTTACAGAGGCCCTGCTCCCATACAAAGGGTCATCCTGGCAGGAGAAAAGATAACGGGGAATACGGTAATGCTTATGAATGAGGGTATGGATACGGGCCAAATCCTCTCGCAGGAGGAAGAACTCATAAAGGAGGAGGACAATCTAAAGACGCTATCTGAGAGGCTATCTTACAAAGGTGCGGAGCTTTTGGTAAAAACTCTAAAGGATTGGGTTTTAGGAAAGATAAAACCTGTGCACCAAGATCACAGAAAGGCAACTTATGCGCCACTCGTAAGCAAGGAAGAGTACAGAATATGTTGGAAGGCAGAGGCAGAAAGTGTAAAAGACAGAGTAAGAGGGTTATATCCTAACTGCTATACCTTTACGGAGCAAGGCGAAAGGCTAAAAATCCTGAGGGTTAGGGTAGTTAATGGTTGTGGACATCCCGGTGAGCTTTTGGATAAAAAAAGGTTTGTGGTGGCGTGCGGGGACAAAGCGGTGGAAGTGCTTGAGTTAGTATCACCCAAGGGAAAAAAAATAAGCGGTGAAGAATTCATGAGGGGCTATAGTATGGAAAGATGCCAAGCGTCGAAGAATGCCAACGCATCATGGTAGGTCCACAAATCCAGAATTTTCTTGTCATAATTCTTGACTTTACAGGCATGAAACTAACACATGAAGGATAGTTGTTAAGCATAAGTGTAGAAGAAGAACAAAAGGCTGGATAAAGCTTGATGTGGCACTGGACCTAAAGAAGGGCAGATTGGTGAACATGAGGCGCTTTGTCTAATAATTAATTCAACAACATCCTGTTAAACATCCCTCATACCTCTACCCATTCCCATAACCCATCTATACGACCATAACAACACCTCAACTCACATACTCTACAACAATCCCTTAGAAGGAAAAAAGAAATTCCCCACATGCCAACGCCTACTATATCCATTATTATCTTCCCATTTCCCTCTAACTTTCCTGATTACTCTCACTACTTCATCCATTAATCTGTTGTCTGTTATCACTGCCCTTCTTCTGCCCTTTATCTACTGGCTTTATTCCTTTCTTTGCCAAGTGCCCGAATATCTCATGGCTGTCTATGCCTGTATTTGCTATCACTTCCTTAACCTTAAAGCCTTCAGTCTTAGCTTATCCAGTGTTTCTTTCTTCTCTTGCCGTACTTTTTACCGAGCCATTTTCCTCTGTTTGTCAGCTTTATATCTGTGGAGTCAAGGACTATTACAAAGTCTTGTGTTAGGTCTTCTGAGTTTCCGGCATGTGGTAAAAGTGGAAATCTTCTCTGTTGTGTCTGTAATGTATGGTTTTTGAAGTTTGGTAGGTCAGTAGATATAAACATTTGTCTGTATGGTAGTATGAGCACATTTTTGAGAAATAGAACGAATACTATTAGCCTTCTTAGATACTTGAAGGGACTTCCTAACTTTTTGTCTGATTGTGCTGTGATTGTGCGTCAAGGATTTCTGGTTCAATGAGTATTTGACCTCTTATTAACAATTTCTTGCTATAATTCCTTCAGCTTTCCTTCATGGAGAAACATTATCTTACTATTGGACAAAGTAGCGGTAACTATAAACCTGCCAAGGATAGGCTACCTCTCAAGCTCCGAAAATGAATTCTTTGAAAGGCTAGCGGAGGTTATGGAACTTGCAAAGGAAAGCCTTGAAATAAAGAGGAAGGTTATTGAAAGAAACCTCAAAAAGGGGCTGATGCCTTACTCGAGGGAATACTTGCAATCCTTTGATACCTTTTTCTCCACCATAGGTATCGTAGGTATGAATGAGGCGTGTCTTAACCTGCTGGGTGTTTCCATAGGAGACGCCGAGGGTAAAAACTTTGCCATAAGGGTCCTGAAGTTTATGAGAGAGAGGCTATCGGACTTTCAGGAAGAAACTGGACATCTTTACAACCTTGAGGCAACGCCCGCAGAGGGAGCATCCTACCGACTTGCAAAGATAGACAAATCTAAGTTTCCAGACATTATAACTGCTGGAGAGAAAGAGCCCTACTACACAAACTCCACACACCTTCCGGTAAACCACACGAGCGATCCCTTTGAGGTGCTCGAGCACCAAAAGGACCTTCAGACCCTTTACACAGGAGGGACGGTCCTCCACATTTTCCTTCAGGAATCACCCGACGACCTTGCGGTTGCCTCCTTTGTGAAGAAGGTTTTTGAAACCTATCCCATACCCTACCTGACTATAACGCCCACCTTCTCCGTCTGCGAGAACCATGGATACATAAAGGGTGAACGCTTTACATGTCCAAACTGCGGAAAGCCTACAGAGGTCTACTCCAGAGTCGTGGGCTACTACAGACCAGTGCAAAGGTGGAATAGAGGAAAGCAGGAGGAGTTCTGTCAGAGGCTCGAATACATTATCTAAAAGCTCTAACCCAAAGTTGGGAAGGTCCCACGTCTGTGCTTATTTTCTACATCCGCAAGCTCGGCTATGGTGGTGGTGTTGAGATACTCCAGTATTTTATCCCTGAGGGAGTTCCATTTTTGATGAATCATACAGGGGGAGCTTTGCCATTCCTCGCATCTTCCAGGTCTCAGGGCGCAGTAATCCAGCTTGTAGTCCTCATCGAGATACCTTATAACATCCATTATGGTGATTTCTTCAGGCGGTACTGCAAGGGTAAACCCCCCAGTGGGACCCTTGTAGGACTTTAGAACTCTTTCTCTTGCAAGCTTGTGGAATATTTTGGAGAGGAAGGGTTTTGGCACCTTTTGAGCCTC
>JAOAIS010000062.1 GCA_026414575.1 Aquificaceae bacterium
CATAGGTGTTGCCTACCTTGTGTATGTGAGGGGTCTTTTGGACCCTCAAAAGGTGTATGAGAGCCTAAGACCTCTGCACACCACCTTCAGGGAGCAGTTTTTTACAGAAAGGTTGTACCATAGGGTGGTGGCGGGGGGATATCTCTTTTACTCCAAGATACTCTACATGACTTCAGAAAGACAGCTTATAGACGGTTTTGTGAACTCCACTTATACCGCTGTTCGTAGTTTAGGAGGTCTTTTCAAAACTGTACAAACAGGTAAGCTCAACTTTTACAACCTTCTAATATCCGCCGGCTTGCTATTGCTTTTGGCGTTAACAATCCTCTGGAGGTGAACAATGGAACAGCTCCTGAATATCGCCATATTTATGCCCTTGGTTGGTGCCTTGTTGATTGCCATAGTCAGGCAGGAAAAGTTTTCAAAAATCCTGTCCATAGGCATATCTTCTGTGGTATTTTTTATAATCCTTTACCTTTTTGTAAGCTTCAACTGGCAAACGCCGGGCTTTCAGTATGTTACAAGGTTTAACTGGATACCTTCCCTCGGCATATCCTACCATGTAGGTCTTGATGGAATGGCCATATCTTTGCTATTGATGACTGCTCTGGTCTTTGTGGTAGCCTTCCTCTGGTCTTGGAAAGTAGAAGACAGGCCAAATCTATACTTTACCCTCTTTCTGCTCTTAGAAACCGCTTGTCTTGGAGTTTTTTCTGCTCTTGACTTTTTCCTTTTTTACCTCTTTTGGGAGGGTATGCTCATACCCATGTACTTCATAATAGGCATGTGGGGTCACGAAAGAAAGGTCTACGCCGCCAATAAATTCTTCGTTTATACCTTTTTCGGAAGCGTCTTTTTGCTCCTCGGTCTTGCCAGTATAGTGGTCTACGGCTATGTGATGACGGGTAAGCTGTCCTTTGATTATCTTTTCCATCTTGGTTTTTCATATCCAATATGGCTTCAAACCGCTGCCTTTCTTCTCTTTGGTCTTGGGTTTGCGGTAAAAATTCCCATGTGGCCCGTTCACACATGGCTTCCTGACGCCCATGTGGAGGCGCCCACCGCAGGTTCTGTAATACTTGCCGCAGTGCTTCTAAAGATGGGCACCTTTGGCTTTGTAAGGTATTCCCTCCCACTATTTCCAGAAGCCAGCAAACAGTTCATACCCCTCATCTTCTTCCTAAGCCTTGTAGCCATCATATACACGGCCATGATGGCAATAGCTCAAACCCACATAAAAAGGCTCATAGCCTATTCCTCCATAAGCCACATGGGGGTGGTAACCCTTGGCACCTTTGCCATGGATCTTAACGCCCTTAACGGCGCCATATACATGATGGTGGCCCATGGATTATCCTCTGCAGCTCTCTTTATGTCTGCTGGCTTTATATACGACAGGGTTCATTCCTATCACATGGACGACTTGGGTGGTCTTGCAAGGTACATACCCAAGCTTGCAGTCTTCCTCATGATTTCAGGGCTTGCAGGCATAGGCTTTCCGGGTTTTGCGGGTTTTGTGGCTGAGTTTCTGGTCTTCCTTGGCACCTATAGGAACTTCCCCGTCTGGGCCTTTTTAGCAGGTGTTGGGGTTGTGCTTTCCGCCGCCTATTTCCTTTATATGTACAAACGCGTCATGTTCGAAGAAGAAACCCTCTCTGAGTACAGGCTTGAAAAGTGGAAGCACATAAAAGACCTCGAAACCCATCACGCCATATCCTTTTTGCTCATAACGATTTACGCACTCCTGATGGGACTTTATCCCTATCCCTTTGTCAAAATAGTGGAGCAAACCACCAAATATGTACTCGGAGGCTAAAAGGTGAACTGGAATGTCCTTTTGCCGGAGCTCACTCTATCCTTGGGAATACTCATCCTCTTCTTGCTTGACCTTTTTGCCAGCAAGAAACACTACAGAGCCCTTGTTTATGCATCCATCTTAGTAGTCTTTGCCTCCTTCCTAAGTGTTTTCTTTGTTGAACATCCCGCAAGAAGCTTCTTTAACCTCTTTGAGGTAAATTCCGTAAACCTGCTTGGAAAGGCAATAATCTATGTGCTAACGGGTCTTTTCCTCTTTGCCATGCAGGATTACTATGAGAGGAAAGACTCTGTCTACACGGAGCTTTCATACATACCCCTCTTGACAGCCCTTGGCCTTTCTATGGTCCTTTCCTCGGCAAATTTCCTGATTCTCTTCCTTTCCATAGAGCTGGCAAGCATAAGCATGTATCTCATGGTATCTTTGGCAAGGAATGAATACTCGTCGAAGGAGGCAGGCTTTAAGTACCTAATAATAGGTGCGGTGGGCACCTCCATGTTTGCTCTCGGCTCTGCCTTTTACTACGCCAGCACTGGCAGTCTCTTCTTCTCAGAATACAGGGACGAAAACACCCTGTTTTTACTCTCCATGTTACTTCTGCTCTCAGCGATTGCCCTCAAGGCCTCCGCGGTTCCATACCATTTTTGGACTCCGGATGTCTACGAGGGTGCACCCACACCTGTAACGGGCTACATATCATCCGCACCAAAGGTAGCCCTCTACTTTTTGATGGTTCATCTCCTTTTTTACTTCCATCACCTAAAACAATGGCTCTTGCTGGTGGCGGTCTTTTCCCTTCTTTCCATGTTTTATGCCAATGTAGTGGCCTATGCCCAAAAGTCGGTAAAAAGGCTTTTGGCTTACTCTACCATAGCCCACTCAGGTTACTTCTTCCTTGGTTTGGCAATGCTGGAGCCACAACTTCAGAAGGCTCTCCTATTCTATGTGAGTCTTTACGCCTTTGCGACCTTAGGAAGCTTTGTGATAATGTCCGCCCTCGAAAAGAAAGAAGGCTTTAGCCATCACCTTTTAGACTACAGGGGATTGTATAAGGAACATCCAGTGTTGGCATCTCTATTCGCCCTTTTTCTTTTCTCCTTCATAGGCATACCGCCCATGGCGCTGTTCGTCGGTAAGCTAACACTTTTTATGGGACTTGTAAATTCCATGCTCTTTCCCCTTGCTCTCTTTCTTGTTGTTGCAAGCATTCTGTCCGCGGGTTATTACCTGAGAGTGCTAGTCTCCCTTTTCCTTGAGGAAGGAGAGAAAAAATACGCACCCACGAGGGTATCAGGTGGAGAGGCTTTTGCGTTGCTCCTGTGTTCTATTCTTGTGCTACTGCTTGGCATCTTTCCCCATCTTCTCCTTGACCTCATAAGGCTCTGATGCTTGTGAAGGTTTTACCAGTAGGGGTTTTGTCCGTCAACTGTTCTGTGTTGATAGACGAGAGTACGGGTAAAGCCCTCGTAGTAGACCCGGGCGCAGACTATGAGAAAATACTTAAGAACTTGGAAGGTTTTGAGCTTGTGGGCATACTTGCCACGCACGGACACATAGACCATATAGGTCAGGTCAGAAGGCTCAAGGAAAATTTCCATGCACCCTTTTACATGCATCATGCAGACCTATTCTTGCTTAACAACACTCTCTGGCCGGGCTTTGAAAAGCAGATAGGTGCCAGCCTCCCCTGTCCAGAGCCGGATATGGAGCTCGAGGAAGGTATGGAAATAAAGCTTGGGAATTCAAAGCTTAGAGTCTTACACACGCCTGGACACACGCCGGGTTCTTGCTGTCTTTATTCAGAACAGGACAAGGTGCTTATAGCCGGTGACCTCCTCTTTAAGGGTAGCGTAGGCAGATGGGATCTCCCCGGTGGGGACCCCACAGCTCTAAAAATGTCCCTAAGGAGGATTTTTGAGGAGCTCGAAGAAGAGGTGCTTGTGGTCTGTGGACACTACGAGGAGACTACTATAGGCTGGGAGAAAAAGTTTAACCCCTACCTGAGAATGCTCTGAGCCTTTGCAGGCTTAAACCTTTAAGTAGAACGCTCATATTTTACCTTGGCTCCTTCAAGGATACGCTTGTTATCCACCATAGTCAAGGATAATTTGGTTATGAAAAAACTTCTCTGTGTTTACCCAGCAAATAACCACCACTCCTGCCTTCTTAGAGTCTCAAGGCTTACCAAAAGTCAGCAAAACTTATCCAGGAGGCATCTGCCCTTTATAAGGGAGAGGCTCAAAGCAGAAAGCCTTTTCACCGCACACCTATTCAAAAGGAAAGCTGTTTAGCATCTCTAATCCGCATCAGCTCTCACAGCCTCAAACACTTGCTTTTCTAAACTATCTGCTTAAGGATCTCGCTTTTGGCAGATAAAAAGTCCACACCACCCAATTAGCCAAAAGGTAGACACAATCCAACACTGAGTTTAAAAATTTTTAGCTCCTTAAATTCCCAGCTTTTGTGGCTTTAGCTTAACACTTCCAAAGTGAAACTGCGCTTGTGAAAAACTATAGCCGTGTAGGTCAGAGCGGTAAAAGGCTATCCTCCCACCGGGCGAGCAACCCATGCCCCTCATGCACTAAAGCAGTATAGAAAATTTTTGAGACTTTGACGCACCTGCTTGCCACATCCAAAGGCAGCATGCAAAAGAAAAGTCAGCGCGGTTCTGCGCCTTCCAGCTTCCACATTACCCTCTGCAAAAAGCCCGAGCTTCAACAGCGGTGTTTGGCCCACCCCTAACCCTACCTTCTCGGGAATAGAAGGAGCTTTTGGCTTATGTGGTATTCTCCTTTTATGTAGGGCAGAAGTTTTCCTAAGAGGGGCTCACTCTGGAAAGCTCTAAACACCTCTGACATCTTTGTAGGCATGAAAGGCTCAAGCAGGTTTGCCAAAAGGTATATTCCGTCCGACAGAGTATATAAGGTTTTCCTGAGGGCTTGCTCGTCACACTTGGCAAGGTTCCAAGGAGCTTTGGCGTCCACATACTTGTTGAGGTAGGAAGAGAGTTTCAAAACTTCCTCTAAGGCCGTGTAAAAATCCACCCTTTCCATGGCTTCCTCGTAAGCTTTTATAGTTTCAAGGGCAAGGTTTTTGTATTCCTCCTCTTTCTCACCAGAAACTTTGCCACCCAGGTACTTTATTGCCATAGCAGTAACCCTGCTGAACAGGTTTCCTATTTCATTGGCAAGCTCTCCATTCAGCCTGTTAAGTATAGCCTCTTTTCTAATATCTCCATCTTCTCCGAAGGGCATATCCCTTAGAAGGAAATACCTTGTCTCGTCCAATCCCCATTCCTGAATAAACTGGTAAGGACTTATAACATTCCCTAAAGACTTGGACATCTTCTGACCTTCCACCTTCCACCAGCCGTGGGCAAATATTCTTCTTGGCACTTCATAACTTACCGATAGCAAAAAAGCGGGCCAATACACTCCATGAAACCTGAGGATGTCCTTCCCTACGAGATGAAGGTCAGCTGGCCATAGGTGCATACTGTCTTTCACCGCAGAAAGGTAGTTAAAGAGGGCATCAAACCAGACATAGATGGTGTGTTCAGAATCAAAGGGGACCTCTATGCCCCACCTTACCCTGCTCCTTGGTCTTGTAACCGAAAGGTCCTTAAGCCCCTGCTTGACAAAGGAAACCACCTCCCTCCTTTTATGGGTAGGTAGTAGGAAGTCTGGCATGTTGTCGTAAAGGTCAAGGAGCACCTTCTCGTATTTTGAGAGTCTGAAAAAGTAGGAGGGCTCTTTTATGTAATCACAGGGTTTTAGGTGTATAGGACAGAGGTTTCCCTCAAGGAGCTCACCCTCTGGCTTGAACTCTTCACAACCAACGCAGTACCATCCCTCGTACTCTCCAAGGTATATATCCCCACTCTCGTAACTCTTTGTAAAAACCTCCCTCACCAATTCCTTGTGGTCTTCGTCGGTTGTCCTTATGAACCTGCTGTAGCTGATGTTCATAAAATGCCAGAGCTTTTTAAAATTCTCAGAGTTTATGTCTGCCAATTCCTTAGGGCTTATACCCTTTTCCTCGGCGGATTTCTGAATCTTCAAGCCATGCTCGTCGGTGCCCGTAAGAAAAAAAACCTCATAGCCCCTTTTTCTGTAATACCTCGCCAACACATCGGCCGCTATGGTAGTGTAGGCATGTCCTATGTGGGGGACATCGTTCACATAGTATATGGGAGTGGTAACGTAAAACTTCATGAAGTTGATATTATAATTCTACAAGACAGGCTCTTCGATTAAAAAAACTGTAAAAGCTCCACAAGGGTTCATATTAAAAAATGCCCTTGGGTATTACCCTGAGGGTTAGGCCTTTCTGCAAGCTTTCGAGCCTGGCACCATCATCCCGAAGGGCAGTATGGAGCTCCACGCACAGTAACAACCTTCCTTATGTCCAGCACCAACAAACCTTAATACAGCCTTTTTCTCTCTTGCCATGATTATTTCTTGGTCATGCTTCCCCTTAGTGAGTCCAATGCTTTAGAGTTAAGAACTATTGCCAAGCCCTGCACAAGTGTTTGGGTTATAATTTCTGCTCGGCTTGCCTTAAGCATTGAGGCGCTCTAAGATTGTGGACACTGAATGAGTCCATTTTTCTCCGCAGTGCATTGAGCTTTAGCGCTCTGATTTGTCTATTCATGTAAGAATGCCACCACAGAAGCTAACAAAAAAAGACATGGCAACATTGTGAAATCCTATACGGCGTTTGTGGCAGAAATCTAAGAAAATTTATGCGGTCGTGGTATTCACAAAAATCAACCCAGTATCTCCCGGATATCCCACGCTCATCACCAAACAACATAACCATGTATACAAACAATAATGACCTTGCTTCAACTCACAAACATCCCTACCGCACCACTCATAAAAACATTCTTTAAACCTAAACTCCTCCATCATATTACCAAACTTCATGCTAATCGAATGTTCCACAAGCCATCACTTTAATGAGAAAAAGAAGCTCTCCATATGCAATCGCTTACCGCATCTATCCACCCCTTTCCACTTTTTCCTGCCTTCCTGATTTTCCCAACCACTTCACCTTTTGCCATATGCCAGCAATAAAAGCGACTCTTTCAACCTTTATAATCTGCTTTGTTTACTACTCTCATAAATGCCTAAATATTCTACGACTGCCTATACCAGCTTCCTAAAACCTGCAACTCACTGCTTCAGTCCTTATTTATGGAGTTCTCTGCAAGCTCTATGGCACGCCGACTATAACTTGTCTTGTTGTCTGCTTCTTTTATACCCACTACACTGCCACTGCTTATATCTAATTTAAGAACTATAAAAAAGGTCTTTTGGTAGGTCTTTGGGTCTATCTGGCAAAGGGTTAAAGCATGAGTTAGTCTCAAGGTGCGTTCGAAAAAGAAAATAAAAGAAATTAGCGTTTTAGTATACCTTGAGGCTTTTACTGATTTTCTTGCCTGCCTGTATTATGTTTGCATGCAAGCATTTCTTGGTTAATAAGCGCTTCTCCTCTTTTTTACCAACTCCTCGCTATAATCTTTCCAGCTTTTCTTCTTAACATAGCATTATCTTGAGAGTCTTTATTAGACAAAGCACTAACTAACAACAACAGACAGTTTAAAATCATCGGCATGCTTATCAGAAAAACCTTTTTATAAAGCATGTGGTTGCCTATATTAATAGGCATGGTGAAATTAGTCCTCTTGCCATTGATTTTTCTTTTATCTTGTGCGCAGAAAGTGTGGATTCTTGAGGGGCTTAACGAAGTAAAAAATGGTGTTAGGGTGAGCGTGAAAACGGAAGAGTGGAAATACTCACCTTCAAACTTAGGGCATTATATCTTTCCTGTGTATGTTGAGCTAGAAAACCTATCTGACAGTGCAATAAACATAAGAAGAGAAGAAGTTTACATAATAGATGAAAGGGGAAATCAGTATAATCCCTTAAACCCATCAGATGTACATGGTATGCTAAGAAGAGAGTATAGTATAGGCTTTGGTTTTGGGTTTGGCTACTACTCTTACCCTTGGCACGCCTGGTGGCATCCTTATTATGCCTTCCCCCCTTCTGCAGAGGTTTATCCCGATGTTTTAAATTACGCCTTTGGCTTTGGAACGGTACAACCTAAGGCAAAGCTTAAGGGCTTTGTTTACTTCCCCCTTTTGCCGTCGGGTGTATCCACCGCAAGCCTACACATAAAGGGTTATAAGTTCAGCATAAAGCTGGAAACCAAGAGATGAATAAGCTGTTCTTCCT
>JAOAIS010000009.1 GCA_026414575.1 Aquificaceae bacterium
ACAAGAACAGCGTCAAAGGGATACTTTCTGAGCATGTAGCTGGTAAAAAGGTAAACAAGGCTTATGTTAGGGCTTGCACCCCAGTGTCCCAACAGTCTTTTCTTAAGGTGTTCCTTCCTGAGAGGTTCTTTCAGCAGTGGATTTTCCTTCAGGTATATCATACCCACCGCCAGATAATTGCATGCTCTGAAAGCTTTTAATAGCTCTTTCATGTCCCACCTCCTCCAGCCAGCTTTCAAAGTCTTCCCCATCCATTATAGCAGAAAGCATGGAAGCCTCTAAGCGGTTCAGGTCCTTGGGTACAAGCTCCGGTCTTAGCTTTAGGGTTCTTTCTATGGAATGCCAAAGCTCCCACAGCCTTATGAGCTGGTGATTGCCAGATAGCAGGGCTTTAGGTACTTTCATACCCCTGAAGTCTGCAGGCCTTGTGTATACGGGGGGGCCCAGCCAACGCCTAAAGGAATCCCTTCTTATGCTTTCAGGCTCACTCAACACACCTGGCAAAAGCCTTGAGATACCCTCCAAAAGCACCAAGGCAAAAAGCTCACCGCCAGCCAGCACAAAGTCACCCAGAGATAGCTCCTCGTCTGCAAGCGCGCATACCCTCTCGTCAAGGCCCTCGTACCTCCCGCATATGACCGCAAGGTTTTCAAAAGTTGAAAGTCTGTCTAAGTCGCACTGCGTAATCCTTCTACCCCAAGGTTGTGGTACTATGGTGTGGGGTTTTCCGTAGTTTTTTACTACTTCCTCGTAGGCTAAAAATACTGGCTCGGGTTTTATAACCATCCCGGGGTGCCCCCCGTAGGCCTTATCGTCCACCTGTTTCTTATGAGCAAAGCTTCTTATGTCTATTGCCAAAAGCTCAATAACACGCTTGCTGATAGCCTGTTTTACTATTCCGTACTCAGCATAACTTTTTATAAGCTGTGGGAACAATGTAAAGACAAAGAATCTCATCCTAAAAGGTTCTTTATAAGGCTTCTGGCTCTCTCCTGACTAAAGCGATAATAAATATCAATGGTGGTTTTGACATTAGAGTGTCCAACGAATTCTTTTACCACCTCTGCGGGAAAGCCTGCATTAACTAAGTTTGTTACATAAGTGTGTCTAAAGCTATGAATGGAAAAGGGGACACCAAGCTTCTGAGATAGTCTGTTGGTAAAAACCTGCAAGGACCCAGTTTTAACTCTTATGTTTTTATCGTAATCCTGAAGCCATTGTTGAAGATATTGGTTTATGAGCAAGGTTTCTTCCTTCGAGGGGCCTATTATTGGCACCATTCTCTCCTTGTTCCTCTTGGTGACATCCGCAGGCAATCTAAGCCAGTATATATCATCTTTGTCTTTGTGAAAAAAGTCTCCTCGAAGCTGGGCATACTCCGAAAGCCTTATACCGCTGTAGAGAAAGAGGCTATATACACGCTCGTATTTGGTGTTTTTGACCGATTCAAAAATCCTTGTAAGTTCTTCCCTCGTAAGAGCCCTTGGAGCCTTAAGAGGTTTAGCGGTGGAGAGTTCATCCCTTATGTCTTCTATTACTGCTTCCAGCTCGGAATATTTCTCTTTACTTAGCATCCCCCTCCTGAAGGCAAACCTGTAAAAGTGCTTGATAGCAGAAAGATGAGTTAGAAGTGAAGAAACCGATAGACTTGAAGCATCTATGTAAGAATATATTGCGCTGGGGTCAGCCTCCAAAAGGCTTTTATCCTTTTCCATATGCTTCTGAAGAGCGCTAATACACATACTGTAAGTTATTACAGTACGCTGGCTCTTTGTTCTGCTGAGGCTCTTAACCCAAAGGTCTAAAAGCCTATCCATAGGTTAAATTTTATTCCTTTCTTTTTCTTTTATCTAACTCTATTTTAAGGGCGGTAAGCTCCATCTCCTTGTTCAACAGCTCTTTTTCTTTATCGAGAATCACCCTTTGAACCTCAAGTTCTTTTTGGCTAATCAAATAGTCCTTTTCTCTTAGAGTGTCCTGAAGCTCCCTCACTTTATCCTCCATTTCTGAGAGGGCTTCCTTCAACTTTTGGTTTTCCGTTTCTTTCTCTGAGCATTTTTCCCTAGTTTTTTCAAGCTCTCTAAATAAAAACTCCATTTCCTTCTCCCTTATTGCCAAAAGAGTGTGGAGGCTAGCAAGTTCATGCAGAAGCTGTTCTTTTTGTTCTTCTTTCTGCATCAAGGCAGACATGTAGGTAGCTATTAAGCTTCCCTCAAGTGTGGACTTTAAATTCTCAAGACTGCCCTGTAGGCTCTTATCTCTCTCCTCTTGAACCTCTCTTCTGCCCTTAATATAGTCAAGCTCTTCTTGACTTAGATAAACATACCATATGCCATCCTCCTCCTTTCCACCCTTAAGAACGCCAGCCCTTATGCGATTTTTTACTGTGTTAAGGGAAAGGTTTGTGATAGCTGCGTATTCGGAAGCTTTTAACTTGACACCTTCCATGATAGCCTCCTTTGACATTTATTTGACATTAATTTACACTTATTGATAGCAAATGTCAAGTGATATCATAAAGGGAACGAACTTTCAGGTGTGTTAATATAATTGCTATTATGTTAACAAACTTAGAAAGCTACACAGCGATTAAGCAGGCTTGATGAAAGGCTGGTAAAGCTCAGTGCTTGAATAACTTAATTTGATGTTTGACACTTTTAATCTAACGATTTGCAGGTAAAACTTATTCTGTCCAAAATACTGCCACCAGTTTTCTAATATAGACGCTGGTCCTTTTAATCCCACAACTAACGCTAAAACAACTATGAGGTTTCCGGAACCCACCCAAAAAAGCGGAGCTTCCAATCCCACAATTGGCAGCTAAACCGTTGTATACCCTCATCAGAAACTCTTCGTTGTTCGTAGAAAAGATAAACTTAAAGTAGTTTCCGTATAATATCCTTTTATCTCCATCTATTTTCAGAGGAGAATAGGCAGAAAAGGTGAATGGCTTGCTCCTATTGAAAGAGTACTACCTCCTGCAGAAGAGCTCCCCATCCTCTCCGCTCTTTATCAATGCCTCCTTTATAAGGTATAGGAGTCCTTGGCGGAACCAATTGGGTATCTCCACTCCTCGTTCAAGCCTTATCTTGCAGGAGAGTCTCATGGTCCCCTCCCTAAAGATATTATTAAGATTATTATACAGCCAAATAAAACTCTATAAAACTCTTTTAAAGGGAAAACTCTTTATAGTAGTCCACCACCAACCTTCTTATTCTTTCCATCAGCTTCTTGTCCTCTATCTCTACTATGGCCCTTCTCTTCTCTGTGTTAAACTCTGGCATGGATACAAAATACCCACCGTGCCTGCTTTCAAAGAGCCTTATACCCCTTATCACCATAAGGTCATCAATTTTTACATCCGCATACCCAAGAAGGCGTGGCCTTTTGACGGAAACTTCAAAGGGATAAAAGTTTAAAAGCTCAACCTTCATGCCTTCTGTTTTTGCAATTTAGAATATTTTTCTAAGGCGAGCCTTCTTTTTAGGCCATTTACCCTGTCTAAAAATGTTATACCCATAAGATGGTCCATCTCATGCTGAAAGACAATGGCAGGAAATCCCTCAAGTTCATACTCTCTTTCTTCTCCTTCAAGGTCCATAGCCCTTACCCTAAGCTTGTTATACCGAGGCACTTCTATGGTAAGTCCGGGGAAGGAGAGACATCCTTCTCTATAACTTAGACTTCCTTCCGCATGCACTACCTCAGGGTTAATAAGCACGAGCTTAAGAGGGGGCGACTCCCTTTTCGGTTTTGTGTCTATCACCATCAAGCTAAGACTCTCCCCTATTTGATTGGCTGCAAGTCCTACACCTTCTGCATGATACATGGTTTCAAACATGTCCTTTACCAAGGTTTCTATTTCCTTATCTATAACATCCACTTTATTGGTGGGTGTTTTCAGTATTGGGTGCGGAAAGGTTAGAATTTTTCTAACCATAGTTTTTTTAAATATCTATCTACCTTCATGAGAGTCAAGGGTATAAACCTTGTAAACAAAGGCACAGACAGCAAAAATCCCATAGCAAGAGACTAACCCTCAATGTAGTAGATACTTGCTCCACTCCTCAGGTTTAGGAACTGTGGCGAGAAGTCTACCAGTAAGCCCCGTGCCCTTACCCCAAAGGCACTTGTGCAGTTCACTACTCAGGCACTCCAAAAACTTCTCAACCTGAATAGCAGGGGTTTGCTTTACGCTACATAAACGCATACCCACTCAGCATCGCTAAGCAGGTTTCTAGATGCATTCACATCGGAGTGAAGTTTTTTACCACAAAGCTTACACTCAAGCTCACTTCCACTTTTCCTGCTTTCCTTGTCTACATAGCCACATTCACTACAAGACTGAGAATATAAGCAGTATTGACATAAACCACTTCTATGTGGTATTCTTACTTGAAGTCCTCTTAGCTTGTTTTTTTATCTCTCTAATTCCAAACCTTATAAGGGCATTCTCAAACATTCCTACCCGTTGGTCGCTATAGGTTGTTGCAACGTTGTTGCAACATACAACATCCATTAACAGCGTAAACTCTATCAAAACACTTGTGTATCAGAACTTCCGGATTCGTGCCTTTTGGCACGTTTATTGCATATAGTAAGGTTGAAAAACTTCAAAGGAGGTAGTGCCATGGCAACACTCAGCAAGCTAAAGGAGCTAATGTCCATACCTGGAGCTATAGCAGCCGGGGAGTTTACTGACGATGGCAGGCTTTTGGCTTACTATGGCAACATTGACGAGAAGTCCGCAGAGATTGCTGCCATGATGTGTGCTGCCAACAAACTCATGGGCAACATGCAGGCAAAAGGGTGGAGTGCCTATACGGGTCAGGGAGGTTTTTATCCTGT
>JAOAIS010000016.1 GCA_026414575.1 Aquificaceae bacterium
GCTGGGTGTGAGCATGGCTGTTGCCAGAGCAATGGCAAATCACTTGGGCATAAGGCTTTACCGCTACATAGGTGGTATAGTAGCAAGAAGAATGCCAGTGCCACTTATGAATGTGCTAAACGGCGGTGTGCATGCGGATAATCCTTTGGACATTCAGGAATTCATGATAGTGCCTGTGGGTGGAGGCTGTTTTTCTGAGGCTTTGAGGATAGGTGTAGAGGTTTTCCACACCCTAAAGGCTATACTCAAAGAAAAGGGATACTCTACCAACGTGGGTGATGAGGGTGGTTTTGCACCCAACATAGAAAACACAGAGAAGGCTTTAGATATGCTCATGCTTGCCATAGAAAAGGCAGGTTACAGGCCGGGTGAGGAAGTGCTTTTGGCTCTTGATTGCGCCTCTTCAGAATTTTACTACGAGGATGAACTTTACCATCTTGAAGGCAAAAGGCTAAGCTCAGAAGAGCTATGCGGTTTTTACGCTAAAATCTTGGATAAATATCCGATAGTATCCATAGAGGACCCCATGGCGGAGGATGATGTGGAGGGTTGGAAGCTAATAACTAAAGAGCTTGGCTCTCGAGCTCAACTGGTGGGCGACGACCTTTTTGTTACAAATCCAAGTTTGTTGCTGGAAGGCGTAAGGGCAGGACTTGGAAACGCAATCCTCATAAAGCTAAACCAGATAGGCACTCTAACCGAAACTCTTAAAACCATTGCTTTGGCTCAAAGAGTGGGATACGGCGCTATAATATCCCACAGGTCGGGGGAAACAGAAGACACCTTTATATCCCATCTTGCTGTAGGTGCAAACGCGGGGCAGATAAAAACAGGCTCTGCCTCAAGAACGGACAGGGTGGCTAAATACAACGAGCTTTTAAGAATTGAGGAGGAATTGAACAATGAAGCGGAGTTCAGTGGTAAAGAGGAGTTTTTCAGGTTTAAAACCTGATTTGCTGTTAAAGTCCTTTGTGGTATTGATGTTTTTCTACACCTGCTACGGGCTTTTCCTCAGTCAATATAACCTTTTTAGGGTTTTTGAGCTCAAGAGAGCAATGGGGGAAATACAAAACCAGATAGATGAATATAAAACAGAAAATGGACAGAAAGAGCAGTTGTTAGAGCTTGTAAAAGAACATCCAGAACATTTTAAGGAGAAATTTGCCAGAGAATACATGCAGATGCAAAAAAGCGGAGAGTACATTCTCCTTTTCAAAAATTGAATGGTATAATTGGAAATTATGAAAGGGTATTTTGGTCTCTTAATGTTTTGCCTCTCAGTTTCTCTAATTTCTTGTGGCGGTATAACGAGGGAAGAGTTTGAAAAAAGAAATGCAGCTTTAGAGAGTAGGATAGCAAAGTTAGAGGAGGGGCAAAGGCTTCTCGAAGATAAGAATACTAAAACTGAGGGAAGAGTGGACACACTATCGGAGAGCCTTACAGGCATAAGGCTTGAACTTGAAAGGCTAAAAGTGAAGGGAGCAAACCCGCAGGAGGTAGTCGCCAAACCAACAGAGCCCAAAAGAGAAACTCCACCCCAACCAAAACAGCAGGAAGCTCCAAAGTCCGAAGTTGCCACACAAAATCCAACGGAAGATTATCAAAGGGAATACGATGAGGCTTTGAAGCTTTACAACCTTAGACAACTCCATCAAGCTAGAGATAGATTTATAGAATTCATAAAGAAAAACCCAAGAACGCCTCTCACCGACAACGCCTACCTGTGGCTCGGTGTTGTATACAGAGACCTTGGAGAAACCAACAAAGCTGAGGCAGTCTGGCTTACTCTTGTGGAAAGATGTCAGAGAAAAGAGATGGTAGACTGCAACAAGGCTCCTTCCGCCCTTTTACAACTGGCAAGACTTTACGAACAAAGAGGGGACACCCAGAAGGCAAAAGAGTTTTACGAGGCTATCATTAGGGAATACCCACTCTCTGAGGAGTCGGGAGTCGCCAAAACAAAGCTGGGAAAGTGATATGAAACCTATCAGACACTTGGCGGTAATAATGGACGGTAACGGAAGATGGGCAAGGAATAGGGGTCTGCCCCGAATAGCGGGTCACTACCAAGGTGTTAAGCGAGCGGAAGAGCTTGTTGGAGCCTGCCTTGAGCTTGGTATAAGCTGGCTCACGCTTTTTGTTTTTTCCACAGAGAACTGGAAGAGGCCAGAAAGTGAAGTAAAAGCCCTGATGAGGTTACTCGAAGGTTATTTAAGAGAAAATTCCCCTAAGCTTGCGGAAAGGGGTATACGCGTTTCCTTTATAGGTAGGAGGGACCGAATACCCTCCACCTTATTGGAGGAGATGGAAAGGGTAGAAAAAATAAAGCCTGCCTTGGAAAAGCTCCATGTTATTCTCGCCGTTGATTACGGAGGAAGGGATGAAATTATCAGAGTTCTCAAGAAAATCCTTGAGAAGGGGGCAGAACTTGAAGAGAAAAGCTTTAAGCTCTTTTCAGACCTTAAGGATGTTCCAGACCCAGATCTACTCATAAGAACTGGCGGGGAAAAGAGAATATCCAACTTTCTCCTTTGGCATCTGGCTTATACTGAACTCTATTTTAGCGATACCTATTGGCCGGACTTTGGCAGGGATGAGCTTCTTAAAGCTATAGAGGATTTCTCAAAGAGGGAAAGGAAATTTGGCGCAGTCTTTTAAAGGTAGGGAACTGGCAGGGCTTTTAATAGGTTCTTCGACCCTATTGCTAAGTATATCCCCTTATCCCATCTTATATATTGCTGTTCTCTTGCTCTCCTTCCTTATCGGCTTTGAGGTCTCTAAGGCAGTAAACTTAAGGTTTTACCATCTTGCACCAGTAACCTTTTTGTTGGCTTCCCTATCCCATGAAATTGGGCTTGTGGCCCTTCTCCTGCTCTCTCTTTATGTAGGCTGGAAAGGCTGGAACTTTACGGACTTTACAAAAGCTTTGTTGATTTGCCTGTATGCAGGCTTCCTTCCAGTTTTTTTGCTCGATTTAAGGGAATTGGAAAGGTATGCCCTTTTGAAACTTCTATTTTTTGTCTGGGCTGTGGATGTATTTTCTTACTACACAGGAAGAAGCCTTGGAAGAAGACTAATGGCGCCCAAACTCTCTCCAAAGAAGACATGGGAAGGTTTTTTAGGTGGTGCTCTGGCGGGCTTTTTTGTGCTGGTGGTGCTTCATGGGATTAAGGGTGTACTTTTGTCGCCTGTTCTTATAGCGGGTGCTGTTTTTGGCGACCTTTTTAAGAGTTTCATAAAAAGACAGGTAGGCATAAAGGACTTTTCCAGCGCGCTTGGAGAACACGGTGGTTTTACGGACCGTTTTGACTCTCTTATTTTCTCCGCGCCATTGTATCTTTTTTTCTTAAAATTTTGGATATGGACAGAATAAAAAGGTGGGTAGAAGAAGCCATAACAGCAGGCTATGAATACGAGGTCTATGTAGAAAAAAGGCGTAAGACAACCGTTGAAAGTTCCGACGAAACATTAGAAAACTTAATAAAATCTGAAGATGCTGGGATAGGCATAAGAGTCTTTAAGGACAAGAAAATGGGCTTTTCCTACACAACAGACCTTACCGAGTCCTCCCTAAAGGATTGTGTAAGATTTGCCATGCAGGCCTGCAATGTCACTCCAGAGGATGAAGGCTTTTCCGTTGGCAACTGTAAAAGCTGGGGGACGCTGGATACCTATTACGACAAGGAGGGTGTAGAAAAACCCGTTGAAGAAAAAATCGAGCTTGTAATAGATTTGGAGAGAAGGGCAAAGAGCCTTGACAGTAGGGTAAGGGGAGTCAGAAAAACAAGCCTGAAGGAAATTGAATTGGAGGTTATGTGCTTTAATTCATGTCAACTCTACTATACCTACAGGGGCACCTGGTATACATCCATGATTGCGGTTTTAACAGAAGAAGATGGAGACCAATCCATATCCTATGAATTTGTAGGTTCAAGAAGACTTTCGGAACTACCACTGCAGGAAATGCTACAGGAGGTTGTTTTTAAAGCAACCGCCACCCTTAAACCGTCAAGCATACATACTAAAAAAATGCCAATAATCCTCTACAGGGACGCCTCCGCAATGATTCTGGAGGCTTTTAGCCCTCTATTCCTTGGAGATTACCTCGTAAAGGGTAAGACCTTTTTGAAAGGCATGGAGGGTGAGCCAATTTTTTCAGAAAAGCTGACCATTGTGGACGATGGTAGCATGAAGGGTGGTTTTCTGAGTCTGCCGGTGGATGCGGAAGGCCATCCAACCAAAAAAAATGTGCTTGTGGAAAAGGGAAGGTTTATAGGCTTTCTGCATAGCACATATACCGCCCTCAAATCTGGCGCGAATCCAACGGGCAATTCCGTGAGGGATAGCTTTAAGAGCCCACCATCCTCCGGTATTACCAATCTTTACATAGAGCCGGGAGAGTATAGTCTTGAAGAAATGCTACAAAAGGACGAAGTTTTTCTTATAACTGATCTAATGGGTCTGCACACGGTTGACCCCGTGTCTGGAAACTTTTCCCTTGGGGCATCGGGTATAATATACAGGGGAGGCAAAAGGGAAAAGAGTGTTAGAGGTGTAGTTATAGGGGGGAACATAAAAGAATTGTGGGGTGCGGTAGTGGAGGTTGGTAAAGACCTTAGGTTTTATGGTAACACGGGTTCACCCTCTTTATACATAGAAAATATTACAGTGGGAGGTTAACATGTTAAGGTACATGGGTATCTTTCCTCTGATACTCGGAGTCCTGTTGCTTTTGGCAGGTCAATGGATGGCCTTTGAGATTTACACCAAAGAAAAGTTCTCAAAAATAAACAAAAACATGGCAAGCTTTGCCTACGGCTTATATGCAGGGGAAAGCCTCGTTAAACTGCCAAACCCCGAAGAAGGCATTTTTCTTCTTAGGTTAAGGGATGGTAGGGTTATTGCTACCGATAATGTTTTAACTCCTCTTAGCATTGAAGATTTCACATACTACAATCATAAGGTAAGTGGAGACAATGTTTATATTTACACAAAAAGGGTAGAACTCGGAGAATACATCAGCATTTTTACAGAAAGACCTTTAGCTTTGGGAGTTTTTCTATCTGGCCTGTGCTTATTTTTATTAGGTTTTCTTGCCATCTTCAAAGGCTTAAGATTACCGATGGTCAAACAAAAGCAGTATTTGCCAAATAGTGAGGAGCTTTTAAGGAAGTTAAAGGCTATTCGTACAGCCTTTGCTCTTAACAAAATCATACCTAATGAAAGTTTTCAGGAAGCCAAAAGGATTCTTGATGATATAATAAAAAGCACGGAGGGTAGGTCATGAATGTGCTTATAGTCTCCTTTGACAAAAACCTCGTAGGAAAGTTAAGAGAGGCACTCAAGGACTACAATGTTGCTGATGTGAAGAACGGCGAGGAGGCCATAAATACCGTATCTTCTTTTATGGATGTGGTAGTTTACGACGCAGTTTCGGGTTCCATATCGGAGGAAGACATAAACAACATGTATCAGCAAAAATTTAAAGACTCAAAGTACATAATCTTGGTGGATGACATTTTCCCCGTAGACATAAAAAACATAAAGCCTGCCAAGAAAGTTAAATTGATGAGGGACGAAGCGGTAAACAAGATAAGAGAGGCTCTTACTTGGGATGTCCCCGAATCCTACGAACAACCAGAAGACTTATCCGTTAGTGCACAAGCGGAAACCGCCCCGCAGGAAGTTGCTACACAAGTGGAAGGACTTGTTTTGGAAAAGCTGCCCTTTGAGGAAGAAGTTCTTGAACCTACCCCCTATTTGGAAGAGCGTGGGCTGGAGGAAATTATCGAAGAAACCGCAGAAAAGGTTGAGGCAATAAGTAAAAGGAAGAACCTTCTTATAGTGTCCTTTGATACTGAACTAATAGGCAGATTGAAGGAGGCCCTTCCTGCAGATGTGGATATAAGGGAAGCTAAGAATATGAAGGAGGTGATGGAAAAAGCAAAGGAAGCGGATGTAATAATCTTTGATACCATATCGGGCATGCTTGCCCAAAGAACTCTTACGGATATGTCAAAGGATGAGGTCTTAAGGGAAAAGCCTTACATCCTTTTGATAGATGAGCTTTTTACAATAGATGCGGATAGCATACCATTGGTTAAAAAGTACGCCTTCGCTAGGGAAGCAGAACTTGGAAAGGCCATTCAGAAAGCTGACGAGCTTATGAAAGAAGCAGTACAGGAGCCCCTAACAGAACCTCTTCTAATGGAATCGAAAGAAGAAGCTTTCACATCTGAGGTAAAGGAAGAGGAAGCAAGCATCATGAGCCTTCTTGAGGAGATTATAGGTTCAGGCGTGGAAGGTGCCGCGGAAGAGATTGCATCTACGGGCTTAGAGGAAAAACCTGAAGAAGTTAAAAGTATACCTGAGCCCGAAGGGTTAACAACTGGTGTTGAAGCCATAGCAAACGATTTTGCCATTGCCATAAGGGACATAATCAAGAGCCAACTATCAAGAGAGAATGTATACTCAATCCTTTCTCAGCTGATAAGATACGAAGACCTGAGAGAAGAGGTCTCTAAAACTGTGGAAAGGACCATTGAAAGGGTGATAGAAGAAAAAGTAGAGGAAGCTCTTTCCAAGGTGGATGTAGCTCAGATAGTGAGGGAAATGGCTTACAAGGTTTTGAAGGAAAGACTAAGAGAGCTCATCACTTGAGAAAGAGGGCTTCTTCCTTATACCACCCCCATACGGTGGGAAATAGATTTCCAAGCTTGTTTTTTGCCGCAAGCATGCTCTTTGGAGTTACCAAGAATATCATGGGTTGCTCGTCCCCTATGATTTTGTAGGCCTCTCTATAAAGACTTATCCTTCGCTCTGGGTTTGTTTCTGATGCGCCTTTGTCAAAGAGCTCGTCTATTCTTTTTTCCCAGTGGGTTTGGGGTTTTTCCTGTCTTGGATTCCAAACATGCAAGGTTCCGGAAGAATGCCAAACATTTCTGCCAAAGTGGGGGTCCATTGAGCCCGTAAGACCTATTATGACCGCTTCCCAGCTGTACGGTGGTGATGTAAGCTTGCTTACAAGGGTGTTGAAGTCTATGGGTCTGAATATTACCTTTACTCCAATTCTTTCTAGGTCTTCTTTTATTATGTTGCCCATAGCCTCCCTTTCCTTGTTACCCGAATTGGTAAGGAGTACTATCTCCAAAGTATTGCCCCGTGAATCTTCTAACCAACCATCGCCGTTTCTGTCTTTAAACCCAAGACTCTCAAGAATACCCTTGGCTTTCTTTAAGTCGTACTGGTAAACCTTGAACAGGCCTTCTTCATAGTATGGCCTGTTTGCAGGCGTGATAGGGCTGTAGAGAGGTTCTGCAAGCCCATTGTAAACAAGGTAGCATATACCTTCTCTGTCTATGGCGTGAGATATTGCCCTTCTGAATTCCTTGTTTTGAAACCAGGCTAACTTATGTTTTGGAATTTCCGCCTTTGGATTCATGTTAAAGACAAGAAAGGTAGTAGAGGGGGTAGATCCGAGGTCAAAAAGGGTGGTCTCCTTCATCTTGCTCATAAAGAGCACATCCTGAGGCCTTACGCTCATGTAGTCTATTTCGTCCAGAGAATACTTCAACAGGGCTGTGTCGGGGTCTTGCAGGATGTATCCCACTCTGCTCTTTATGTAGGGTAGTTTCCTACCCTCTTGGTCGTGCTCGTAATAGTAAGGGTTTGCCACATACTCTACCATGACGCCCTTTATGTACCTTTTGAGCACATAAGGCCCTGCACCCACTATCTCCCTGGGGTCCGTATTCACATTCCAAGCGGTCATGAAGGTTCCCTCTTTCACATGCTTTTCGAGCTTATGCTTTGGTAACACGGAGGCGGATAGAGCATTGAGAAAGGGAGCAAAGGGTCTTGGAAGTCTAAATTCTACCGTGTAGGCATCTATCTTTTTTACGAAGTTACTTATTTCTTCCTGGGTCCTTAGGAGTCCCCTAAACATATCACCGGTAGAGTTTGGTATGTTGGGGTTCAAGTACACATCCCTATAAGTAAAGACCACGTCATCGGCGCTTAGGGGCTTCCCGTCGCTCCAACGCACATCTTTTTTGAGATAAAACACATAAACCTTTCCCTCCTCTCTTTCTTCCCAGCTTTCTGCCAAATCGGGGACTACTTTCATGGTCTTTAAGTCCATCTTAGTTAATCCGCTAAAGAGGTCTGATATCACGGCCGTTGAGGAGGTCTCCTGAGCCAAGGCTGGGTTTAGGGTTTTGGGGTCAGAATTAAGCACAAACCTAAGCTGACCCCCCTCTTTACCCTCCGCTGGACTAAAGTCTTCTACCTTTAACCTCAAGAAGGACACTAGCCCGCCCGTAGGTGATGAGGAAATGTAGAAGGGCAAGAAGAGGATAAAACAGAAAGCTAAAGCTCCAAGAAAGGCCTTCATCCCGTAGCTCCGGATAGCTCCTTACTTTTTTCGTAGGCCCAGTTGATGGCCATAAGAACCTCTTCAAGGCTTTCTGGCTCCTTTAGATTTACCGCGCTAAGCACCTCTTCCACGAGCTCAACCGTCCGTAAAAATTCTATTTTACCCTGAAGAAACAGCTCCACAGCCGCCTGGTCAGCGCCTACCAAAACCGCAGGGTAGACTCCACCCATAAGCGCCACCCACCTACAAACAGCTACACTTTTGAATTTTTCTGCATCAACCCTTTCAAAGTGTATGGATGGGAATTCAAAGAGGGACTTTCTTTCAAAGGGGAAGGGTTTTCTTTCCGGATAGTAAAGGCTGTGCAGGATGGGCAATCTCATGTCCGTAGGCGAAGTGAGAAACAGAAAATTACCGTCTATTAATTCTACTACTCCATGCACCACGCTTTGGGGATGTACAACTATGTCTATGTTTTCTGCTGGTAGGTCAAAGAGGTTTATGGCTTCTATCAGCTCCATTCCCTTGTTCATAAGCGTGGCCGAATCTACGGTGATCTTGGCACCCATCTTCCATGTGGGGTGTTTTAGAGCCTCTTCCACAGAAACATGCTTAAGTTCCTTAAGGCTTTTGTTCCTGAAGGGTCCGCCAGAGGCGGTAAGATAGACCTTTCTTATTTCTTCCCTTTTTACCATTGGTAGAAGTTGAAAAAGGGCATTATGCTCGCTATCAACAGGCACGATAAAATTTCTCTTTTCTTTCACCAGCTTTCCAAGACATATGAGGGATTCCTTGTTGGAAGCTAAGAGTTTTTTGCCCTTACTAAGCACAAGGTGGGTTGGAATAATACCATCCACGCCAGAGATGGCATTCATGAGCATGTCTGAGTCTTCCACTATGGCATAAAGCCCCTCTTCACCCTTGAGAAAGTTTACTTCTTTAGGTATTTCCGATAACCAGTCTTTTGCTGGCTCCTCATAGCAGGATACATACTTGGGCTTAAATTCTTTGGCTTGCTTTAGTAGCTTATCAGAAGCCTTTTTTGCAAGCAAGCCGACAAGTTCAAACTCTCCCCTGTTTGCCCTAAGCACTTCGAGAGTCTGGCTTCCTACAGAGCCTGTGGAGCCAAGAATGCCAAGCTTTTTCATACTATACCCGCCTTTAGGATGTCGTGCATATGAATTATGCCTACAGGTCTGCTATCGCCGTCCACCACAAGCAAAACAGTTATTCTGTGCTCTTCCATTTTCCTTAGGGCTTCGGCGGCAAGTTCTTCCATGTGGGAAACCTTTGGTCTTACAGTCATCGCATCCCTTGCAAGACTCTGGTCAAACTTACCACCTCTGTTAGCAAACCTACGCAGATCTCCGTCGGTTATTATGCCTACTAACCTCCCTTCTGAGTCCACCACCGCGGTCGCACCAAAGCCCTTGCTTGTCATCTCTATGATAACGTCCCTCATGGGTGTGTCTTCCCTAACTATGGGAACTTCTTCTCCCACATGACAGAGGTCTGCAACCTTTCTTAATTTCCTTCCAAGAGAGCCAGCGGGATGTCTTAGGGCAAAGTCTTTTTCCGTAAAACCGTTAAGCTCAAGGAGCACCATAGCAAGGGCATCGCCCAGCACAAGGGAAGCGGTTGAAGAGCTTGTGGGTGCAAGTTGCAGTGGGCAAGCTTCCCTTTCCACATACAGGAATATATGCACTTCAGAGTGCCTTGCCAAAGTTGATGTGGGGTTGTTGGTGATGGATATTATGGGAACGCCAAGCAGTTTTATGTAAGGTATAAGAGATATAACCTCTGGAGACTCTCCGCTGGTGGAAAAGGCAAGCAAGACATCTCTGCTGTCTATGAAGCCCAGGTCTCCATGAAGGGCTTCCGCTGGATGAAGGAAATGAGCAGGAGTGCCAGTGCTGGAGAGGGTAGAAGCTACTTTTCTGGCTATGTGTCCAGATTTCCCCACTCCTGTAGTTATAACCTTGCCTTTGCACTCTTGTATGAGCTTTACCGCCTCTAAAAAGCTGTCGCCCAAGCTGTCCTTTAGCCTTTCCAAAGTCCTTATTTCTATCTCAAAGACTCTTCTTGCCTTTTTGAGAACGTCCTCCATCAGTCCTTGTAGTTTTCTATGCCCTTCTTTATTTCTTCGTAGGCAAACTCTAAACCTTTAAAGCCCTCCACCTTAACCCACTTGCCGGGCTCTAACTCCTTGTAGTGTTCAAAGAAATGCTTTATCATCTCAAGGAGTGCCTCTGGTAGGTCCGAATAGGACTTAATGTTGTTGTAGGTTGGGTCTAATTTGCTGTGGGGTACAGCCAGAAGTTTTGTGTCAAGGCCTTCTTCGTCCTTCATCTCAAGGGCACCTATGGGCCTGCATCTTAAAACACTTCCTGGGGCCACAGGATACCTTGATACAACCAATACATCAACGGGGTCTCCGTCGTCCGCAAGGGTTTTTGGAATAAACCCATAGTTAAAGGGATAGCGCATGGCGGTAAATAGAAACCTGTCCACAAAAATGGCACCGCTTTCCTTGTCAAGCTCATATTTTATAGGGCTGTCTTGGGGTATTTCCACAACCACATAAATATCCTCTGGGGGATTCTTTCCTGGGCTTAGCTTCTTCAGGTCCATTCTTTTTACCTCCTGTTATATTCTACATCTGAACATTACAGAAATTCATGCTTTCCTCTGGTCCTAACTCTATACACCTTAATAAACAATCTCCTGCTCTCTGAAGCACCTTGCCAAGAACCATCCTTTCCTCTTCTTCAAAGGGGGAGAGCACATAATCGGCCGTCTTGCTTTTGTCTCTTGGTCTGCCTATACCAACCCTCAACCTGGGAAACTTCTCGCTCTTTATCTCCCTGATTATGGATTCAACACCATTGTGGCCCCCACTACTTCCTTCTAATCTAAGTCTTAGCTTGCCAAGAGGAAGGTCCATGTCATCATAGACTACAATCATTTCTTCAGGTTTTAGCTTGTGTTCCTCAAGAAGGTTTGTTACGGCAAGTCCTGAGTTGTTCATGTAGGTCTGAGGTTTTGCAAGGATTATCTCCCGCCCATCAAGACTTACTCTGTATAGGTGGGATAGACACTCTTCGGTATGCCTTTGAACCTTTAGTTTTCTCAAAACTTCATCTATTACCATGAACCCCACGTTATGCCTGCTTTTCTCGTACTTCTTGCCCGGGTTACCCAGCCCGACGAGAAGCCTAATCATTCGGTGGGTGCTGTTTCTTCCGCTTCTGGTTCGAGGACAACTGCAATGGTGTCCTCTGGCGAGTCCATGATTATACACCCTTCTGGCGGAACTACGTCCCTAACATGTAGAGCATCCCCCAAACCAAGACCGCTTACATCTACCGTTATCTTATCTGGCAAGTTATCAACTTTAGCCTTTAAAGTTAGACTATGCATAAGGACTTCAAAAGTGCCACCAAGGCCAACACCAGCGGGAGTTCCAACAAACTCTATCGGAACTTCTACTTCTATTTCCTTCACATGGGATATATCCTGCAGGTCTACATGTATAGGATTGTCACCAAGCCATCCCATTTGAACTTCTTTCAAAAGGCACAGCCTCCTCTCTTCGCCTATCTCCGCTTCTATGAGGAAGGTCTCGCCCCTTGGGAAGGCCCTCAGGTCTTTGATGGAAATGTAGGCATGCTTATTGTCTGCGTCTTTTCCGTAAACCTCAACGGGCACATAGCCTTCCTTTCTAAACCTTTTCTTTTCGCTTTTTTTGCCAAGCTCCCTTGGCATGAGTCTAACCTGGATTTTCTTCATGTTCTACCTCCTTCATACAAACAAAGAACTTATTGATTCACCTTCATGGGCTCTTTTTATGGCCTCTGCTATAAGGGATGCTATGGAAACCACCCTTATTTTCTCAAGGGTTTTATTTTCAAGTGATAGACTGTTAGTAACGATGACCTCCTCTATGGGTGATTCTTTAAGCCTCTCTATGGCTGGGCCTGAGAATATACCATGGGTTGCGGCAACGAAAACGCTCTTTGCTCCTTTGGAGAGTAGCATGTTTGTGGCTGCCACCACTGTGCCTGCAGTATCTATTATGTCGTCTGCTATTATGGCGTTTTTGCCCCTTACATCTCCTATGAGGTCAAGGACCTCCGCTATGTTGGGTTCTGGTCTTCTTTTGTATATGATGGCTATCCCACAACCTAGCTTGTTGGCTATCAGCCTAGCCCTTTCTACACCGCCAGCATCTGGAGACACCACAACTTTTTCTCCCTCTACCCTATTCTTTATGTATTCGTAAAGCACATTTAGGGCATAAAGGTTGTCAACGGGTATGTTGAAAAAGCCCTGAATTTGTGGTGAGTGTAAGTCCACTATGATAAGTCTCTGAGCTCCTGCCACGGTTATGAGGTCCGCAAGTAGCCTTGCACTTATGGGCACCCTTGGTTTATCTTTTCTGTCCTGCCTTGCATATGCATAGTAGGGTATCACAGCCGTTATCCTTCCGGCAGAAGCTCTCTTTAGGGCGTCCAACATCAAAAGGAGTTCCATTATGTTTTCGTTTACAGGATGCCCAAGGGATTGAATTACAAAAACATCCTCACCCCTCATTGACTCGTTTATTTTTACCCTTACCTCACCATCGCTAAATCTGCCAACCACCACATCAGAAAGAGGAATGCCCAAATACTCTGAGATTTCTTGAGCTAACTTTGGGTTACTGGTGCCCGTCAAAAGTTTTATAGAGCCAAACATAACACACCTCTTTACTTATTGGAAAGCTGGGGTGCCTGGATTCGAACCAGGAGCCCCCGGATCCAAAGTCCGGTGCTCTGCCAGTTGAGCTACACCCCATAACTTTCCACTTTGTAGAGGCTCCAGCCTCTTAGCTTACAGGCAAGCTCCACATCGGGCAAGGGCTCACCAATGTAAAAAACGCTCGAGCCACTGCCGCTCACAAGAGCTCGCAGTCCCAAACTTCTCAAAAACCTAAGCACCTCACCAACTTCTGGGTAAAGCTCTCCTGCCAGCTCACCCAGCCTGTTCTCCAATAGGCTAAAATCTTTAGCCTTTAGGCAATCTATTATTTTATCACTATCCAAGTTGTCTGTCAACATTTCTCTTGATACATGACTATATACATAAGGGGTGGAGCATTTAACCTTAGGGTGTATAAGAGTAAAGACCATGTGTGGCAGTTCCACTCTCTCAAGGACCTCACCCCTGCCCCTTCCTACCGCAGGCCCATCGAGGAAAAAGAAGGGCGCGTCTGAGGAAACATCTCCTGCTATTTGTTTAAGCTCCTCTACACTTAGAGGTTCTCCAAGAGCTTGGTTTATGATTTTTAGCACAGTCGCTACATTCGATGACCCTCCTCCGAGACCAGCACCCTCTGGTATATTCTTGTTTATGTAGACCTTAAAGTCTATGTTCATACCTGTTTTAACCTCCATGGCTTTCAACGCCTTGTAAACGATGTTTTTTTCCATGGGTATGCCCGTGCTTGTTTCCACGCTAAGCGGGCCCTCGTGCAGGAAGATTTCATCAAATAAGTTAATCTTTTGGTAAATGGTAAATATCTCATGGTAGCCATCTATTCTTTTACCCAAAAGCCATAAGCCGAGGTTAAGCTTTGCGGGAGATAGGGCTTTTGTCAATGCTCCAGAATGCAGCATGTCTATAAATTTAGCACAAACCCTATACATAGATTGGATCATTTTTCTTATCTATTGTTACTAAAAAAACTTGAGCTATGCAAACTCAAAAATCTATAAAAACCCCTTGACAAAGGGATCGGTTGTTAATATAATATCTAAACCGTAAAAACCCCTTAAAGGAGGTGAAACATGGCAAAGCTCAGACCGCTTTATGACAAGGTTGTTGTCAAAAGGTTCGAAGAGCAGGAACAGAAGACCGCTTCTGGCATAATCATACCCGACACCGCCAAGGAAAAGCCTCAGCTTGGCCAGGTGGTGTCAGTGGGTGAAGGAAAAATCCTGCAAAATGGCCAACAGCTCCCACCAAAGGTGAAGCCCGGCGACAGGGTTGTTTTTAACAAGTATGCCGGCACAGAGGTGGAGCTTGATGGTGAAAAGTTTCTTATCATGTCAGAGGATGAAATCTTGGCAATAGTTGAGTAAAAAAACTTAAAGGAGGTGGTAGCATGGCAGCAAAAAGAGTTATTTATGGAGAAGAGGCAAGGGCTAGACTAAAGGCTGGTGTGGACAGGCTTGCCAATGCAGTTAAAGTCACATTGGGTCCGAGGGGTAGAGAAGTAATAATCGAGAAAAAGTGGGGAACCCCTCTCGTCACCAAGGACGGTGTAACAGTAGCTAAAGAAATAGAGTTTAAAGACCCCTACGAGAATATGGGGGCGCAACTTGTTAAGGAGGTGGCTTCAAAAACCTCCGATGTGGCTGGTGACGGCACAACAACCGCTACCGTGCTTGCACAATCCATATTTACCGAGGGTCTCAAGGCCATAGCCTCCGGCGCAAACCCAATGGATTTGAAAAGGGGTATAGACAAAGCTGTGGAGAGGGTCGTAGCGGAAATAAAGGCTCAATCCATACAGGTAGGCGGTAGGAAGGAGATAGAGCAGGTAGCTACCATATCTGCCAATAACGATCCAGAGATAGGCAAAATAATAGCTGATGCTATGGAAGCTGTGGGCAAAGACGGTGTCATAACCGTTGAAGAATCCAAGTCCGCCCAGACAACTCTTGAAACTGTCCAGGGCATGCAGTTTGACAGAGGATATCTTTCCCCATACTTTGTGACCAACCCTGACAAGATGGAGGCTGTCCTCGAAGACCCCTACATACTCATATACGAGAAGAAAATATCCAATGTAAAGGACCTTCTACCAGTGCTTGAACAGGTAGTCAGGGCTGGCAAGCCAATACTGATAATAGCAGAAGATGTGGAGGCTGAAGCCCTTGCAACCCTTGTGGTCAATCACATAAAGGGTGTAATAAGGGCATGTGCGGTAAAGGCTCCAGGTTTTGGTCAAAGAAGGAAAGATTACCTGCAGGATATAGCCATACTAACCGGTGGCACTGCCATAACTGAGGAGCTGGGCATAAAGCTTGAAAGCGTTACAATGGACATGCTTGGAAGGGCAGACAAGGTAATTGTGGATAAGGACAACACCACCATCGTAGGCGGAAAGGGCTCAAAGGATAAGATTGATGGCAGGATAGAGCAGATCAAGAAACAAATTCAGGAAACCACCTCCGATTACGACAGGGAAAAGCTCCAAGAAAGGCTTGCTAAGCTGGCAGGCGGTGTGGCCATTATAAGGGTAGGTGCCGCTACTGAAGCGGAGCTCAAGGAGAAAAAGGCAAGGGTTGAGGATGCAGTGCATGCCACAAAGGCAGCTGTGGAAGAGGGTATAGTTCCAGGTGGTGGTGTGGCCTTGGTAAGAGCCTCAGAAGCTCTTGAAGATGTCAAGGTGGAAAACCCTGACCAGCAGGTAGGCGTAGACATAGTCAGAAAGGCTTGCAGAACACCCCTAAGACAGATTGCAAGCAACGCTGGCTTTGAAGGTTATGTGGTGCTCGAGAAGGTTCTACAGCTCGGCAAAGAAAAAGGTAAGCGCTGGGGCTTTGATGCAGCTCACGGTGAATACAAGGACATGGTAGAGGCTGGTATCATAGATCCTACCAAAGTGGTAAGGACTGCCATACAAAACGCTGCTTCTGTTGCAGGTACCATGCTAACCGCAGAAGCTCTTGTTGCAGAAATACCGGAGGAAAAGAAGGAAAAAGCTCCAACGCCAGAAATGCCCGAGCTTGACTGAAAATACGGCCCCCATGAGGGGGCCCTTTAAAACTAATAAGAGCCTTACGACAGGAATTTTTAAAAACGCTATGTACTTTTTTATAAGCCTTAGCGCCTGATTCCACATTTAGTACAAAGAGTTAGGAAGCTCCAATGCCCATTGCAAGTTCTCTTTCCCTTCTCTCAAGCCTTTGAGGCATCCTACACAAAGTAGTCAAAAAGCTTTCCTCCACCCATCTACTACCATGCTATATGTCCAGCCATTGCAAGTATATTTCTTCAGAGCCTTTTTTGACAGCTTTGCTAAGCTACTTTTGAAAAGGTAGCGAGCCAAACCTTCTGTGGAATCGCTTCATAGTCCGAAGGTTCTATGGTCTTGTGAGGGAAGATTGAAAAGAGACTTTGAAAGCGGAAAAGAGCCTGTTATGGACTGGATACACGCTTTTTTAGACAGGGTGAGCAAAAAGCCAATTTAACTGCAAATGACACTACCATGTAACTTGGGTGTGGCAATGAAAAGATTACTTTACGATTCTTAGGAGGTTTTCTGCCACCTCATATACGCTACTGCCCATATAAAGAAAGCCATTTTTCATGATACATTCCTTTTTCCCGCACAGTTTTCCTAGGGACACATGTTCTCCTTTTATCTTTATCACCTTTGTTGAAGGTAGGAAAAGACCTTTTCCATCCGTGTAGAAATCCTCAACTTTGAGGTCCAATTCATTCGCGTCTAATCTAAGGATGAGACTTCTGTAGGCTTTGCCAGCATAAACCTCCAGATCTTCGTAGGAGGATAGGCGCTCGTATAACTCCTTTATGGGACCTTCAGTGGGCTCAAATTTCACATATTCCTTTACTGTATAGCACTCGTTGAATAGGGCATAGGGGCAGATCCTTGCGCAGTAATCATGATCTATACTTGTGAAGAGTTTACCAAGGGCGTATCCCTTTGAGGGGAGAATGTTATTCTTGCCCAACTTTTCCAGAAAGCCCGACCTACGCATCGCATCTTCTACAGGTCCTTTTACATTTACGAAGACCAAGTTGACTTCCTTTTTTCTCATGTCTTCGAGGAAGTCTGAAAGCACATCAAGGGCGGTGCTGTCCATGTAATTGACAGATTCACAGTCTATGACCAAATGTTTTAAAGCTGGTTTTTCTTCTGCAATGCCCCTTATATCCTCCAGTATATTTTCTGCGTTAGCGTAATAGAAAGAAGCTTCTGGGCGCACCATCTCTATTTGTGGACAAGTAGGTATGTTATGGCTTTCTGCGTTTACGAAGGTATTGCTTACAGGGTCTTTTGACATCCTCACTATTCTGGGATAGAGACTTCTCCAAAGGAAGAGGGATAGGGAAAGGAACATGCCTATAAATATTGCATAATCAGGCTTCATCACAAAAGACATGACAAAGGTGGTTACCGCTGATATGCCGTCATACCTGTTGGTTTTCCAGATATGCAGAAAGTAACCGGGCTTAACAAGGCTAACTACGGCAGTTATGACCACCGCAGAAAGCACAGCCCTTGGAAGGTAGTAGAGCAGCGGGGCAACGAGAAAGATGGTAACTATAACAAAACTGGCACTTACTATGTTTGCCATGCCCGTTTTTGCACCTGCCTGAAAGTTAACCGCAGAACGCGAGAAAGAGCCACTTACTGGAAAACTCTTAAAGAAAGACCCTACAAAATTGGCAAGACCCTGACCCACGAGTTCCTGATTCACATCTATTTTCTGCTTGGTTTGGCTTGCTATGAACTTGGCTATGGCATAAGCTTCCATAAAACCCACCATTGCCACTATAAAAGCTTTGCCCACAATGCTATCCAGAAGCTCAAGGTCAAAAGAGGGTATGGAGGGGAAGGGAAGACCTCTCGGTATATCTCCAACTACTCTTACGCCATAGCTTTCAAAGGAAAAAAGGTAAGAAAGGGTCGTAAAGAGCACCACCACAAAAAGGGCAGACGGGAAGTTCTTGCTGATTCTTTTAAGACCCGCTATCAAGGCTATGGAAATAGCCCCAACTGCAAGGGTATAAGGGTTCGTTTTTGGTATGTTTATGATTATTTCATAGAGGTTTTGGAAGATAAGCTCCTTCTGTTCCACTTTTATACCAAGTATGGCAGGCACCTGCGTGGTCATTATGATTATGGCCGCTGCGTTAGTAAAGCCTACTATGACTGAGTGAGAAACAAAGTTAACCAAAAAACCCAGCCTGAAAAGACCCAAGAAAAGCTGTATAACGCCTACCAAAAAAGCCATAAGGATGGCAAGTTCAATAAACTTTTCTTCACCTGGCTGGGCATAACCAGATAAGGAAACAAAGGTTAAAAAAGCAACTATAGCAACAGGTCCAGTAGCAAGCTGGGCAGAGCTTCCAAAGAGGGCAGCCACAATAACAGGAATGGAAGCGGCGTAAAGTCCGTAGACGGGTGGAAGCCCAGCAATTAAGGCGTAAGCCATAGACTGAGGCACAAGCACTACAGCCACTGTAATACCAGCAATAAAGTCTGAGCTGAAAGTCTTCCTATCATAATTTTTAAACCATCTTAGAAAAGGCAGGAACCTCTCCATAGGTCTAAATACTAACATAAGTCATACTTATACTTATGAAGACTTTTCTTATAATCTTATAAGCCATGCTTAACCTTGCTCTTTTTCAGTTTCGCCCCATTCTGGGAGATGTAGATAGAAACCTTGCCTTGGTTCTTGAAGCTATTAAACATGTGCGAGGAGATTCCATAATCCTATTGCCAGAGATGTGGCAGTGTGGTTTTGATTACCAAAATATACAAAAACATGCAGAAGCGACCATGGATGTGCTAGAGGAATTAAAAAGAGTATCCGAGGAAAAGGAGCTAACCATTGTTGGCACTTACCCGCTAAAAGGAGAAAAGGGACTTTACAACTCAGCAGTGCTTGTAGAAAAGGGTAGGATAGTTGGCATAAAACGCAAGATTAAGCTGTTTCCGCTCTACGAGGAGCATAAACACTTCCTGCCAGGCTCTGAAAACCCCGCCTTTAATGTTCATGGGATAAAGACTGCTGTAATCATATGCTTTGAGCTTAGGTTTCCTCACCTCTTCTCAGATATTAGGGAAGCTCAGGTCATTCTTAGCCCTTCCATGTGGGGGAGCAGGAGAGGGGAACACCTTAGGGTTATTTCTAGGGCAAGGGCCATAGAAAATCAGTGCTTCTTAGCACTTTCCAATGCATGGGGTTTAGTAGGGGCTGAAGAGTACGCAGGCTCCTCTTCCGTTTACAGTCCATGGGGCGATGTCCTTGCCTATTCTGAAAAGGGTGATTGTCTTTTGCAGGTTATGGTAGACTTAGAAGAGGTAGAAGTAGCAAGAAGGCTCTTACCAATTAGAGATTGAAAAATTCATCTAAAGGTGCGCCTTAACCCAACACAAGACAACAATTAAACATCCATAGATTCCTTACTGCATGTTAGGAAATTTATATAAAATCTCAAAGCACTCTTCTAAAATCAGGCATAGAGGAATCCTGCTTTATCTCTTTAAAGGCCTCTGTTGCATATTTCCAAAAGCGCCATAAACATGTTTAGCAACATGATGTGTAACGTATTTAATAATAACCTCAATACCCTCAAACATCACAGCGCCTCCGCCCCATAACTCCTCTATACCATCGTAACCTCTAATCACTCCACTAACATTCCTGCATCAGCGCTTAAAAAACATGCCTATAAAGCCTTACACCACTTACATGCCTTTAAAGCCATCCCTTGAAGGATGAAAATGAAGTTCTTTACATGCCAAAGCCTTATGTGGTCATTTTTTTATCTTCATCCCTTCCCAATTTCTTTTATTACTGGCTTTATATATCTCTCTTGTCAAATGCCTGAATATCTTGTAAGTGTAGTAGCCTTTGTATGCCATAATCTGAACAACCTTTAAACCTAAAGCCTTAGCCTCCTTTGTGGAATTCTCTACCAGCTCTGTGAAACAAGGGCTGTGGTGTGCTTTGTTGTTAGCCACTTTCTTATCCAATGCCCTGCCAATGCTGATGTCTAATACAAGGCAAGCCTTTATCCAGCTTTTCCTTCTTTTCTTGCCATGCTTTTTATTGAGCCACTTTCCTTTGCTTGTGAAAAAGTCTTCTGTTTGTTTGAAGAAGAGCATGAAAAGGATATAGGCTCTTGAATGCTTGAAGGGTTCTCTTAACTTTCTTGCCTTATTGTGCTGTGGTTGTGGCTTGAGTATTTCGAGTAAATGTGCATTTGTCCTCTTCTTAGCAAGTCTTTCTCATAGGCCTTCCAGCCCGTTTCATGGGGTTATGTTAGCCTGCAAGCTTATACTTATATTAGATGGGGCATTTAATACAAATTATTTCAATAAAGGGTAAGAGTGAGACCAGCGTGAGGTTAGCGACAGATGGATTGGATTTTTGTAAGTTCAAAGGCTGTAGTTTTGAAATTATACCCAGCTAAAGCTTTAGACTTCTAAGAAG
>JAOAIS010000018.1 GCA_026414575.1 Aquificaceae bacterium
TTCTTGATAGGGTCTTTTTAGGTGATGCCTACCAAGTGCTTAGGTCCTTTCCCTCTAACTCTGTGAACCTTATTATAACTTCTCCACCCTATTACAAGCAAAGAGACTACGGTGGTATAGGCATAGGCAACGAGGATACCGTGGAGCAATACATAGAAAACCTCATTAAAGTGTTGGCGGAATGCGTTAGGGTGTTAAAGGACGAAGGGAGCATAGTCTTCAACCTTGGAGACAAGTATATGAATGGTAGTCTGATACTGGTGCCTTACCGTTTTGCCATCAGTGCCATAGATAGGCTGAACATTAAGCTGGTGAATCACATAACATGGGTGAAGACCAACCCAACACCAAGGCAATATAAGAAAAGGCTCGTGCCGTCAACAGAGCCCTTTTTTCACTTTGTGAAAAGCGATAGGTATTACTTTAACCCAGAAGAATTTATGAAGGAAGATAAAGAAACTAATCATGCGTCCCTCAGGAAGAACCCTGGCAGGAAATACTTTGAATTAATAGAGATGTCTAACCTTACGCAAGAAGAAAAGGAAAAAGCCTATAAGGAGCTGATGGATGCTATAGAGGAAGTCAAAAAGGGTATAATCAAAGACTTCAGGATGAAAATAAGAGGCGTGCACGCAGAACCCTTTGGTGGACAAGAAGGCGGTAGGATGTATCACCTAAGAAAAAAGGGCTTTACCATAATAAAGATGAAAGGGGAAAGTATTAAGCGTGATGTGATAGAGTGTAGTGTGGAGACCATAAAAGGCAGGAAACACAGTGCCATATATCCAAGAAAGCTCGTGGCTGAGTTTATAAAACTTCTTTCCAAAGAAGGTGATTTAGTTCTTGACCCATTTGCGGGAAGCGGAACGACTCTTTTGGTAGCAAAGGAGCTAAAAAGACACTATGTAGGTATAGAAATTAACCCAGAATATTACCAATACATCCTACAGAGACTAGAGAAGGAGCAACATAGTATGAGTGAGGGTCTTTTTATATGAAAGAAAAGAAAAATCTAGAAAGCATAAGAAATATTCTCGAGGAATTATACAAGGAGGCTTACAATAAATTTTTGCGCGGCGAGAGAGTAAAAATAAAAACACCTTTTAAAAGTTATATTGACACTATAATACGCATGTGTGAAAGCAGAAAAGCAGTCCTTAGTGTGATAACCACACTTCTGGTATACAAAATTTACGACCCATACCAAGATATAAGGCTACACAGAGCGGACCTTCCTGGAGGTTTTAGCGGGAGGGGTATAGATACAAGATATGTAACTCCTTTTCTTAAGTCCAAAGGTTTTCCTGCTGCGGCTGAAAGCGGATGGTTAACCAGAAGCTTTGAGCATCCCTCCCCTTATGATATTAAATATCCTGGCAAAATATCGCCACAATCTTTGAAGGAGGCTTTCTTAAAAACCATAGATAGCGTGCAGGCTGGTGAACTTGACCCACACACTGCATTAGTTTACTTACTTCAGGAGCTCATAGAACAGAGAGAAGGAAAACATATAAGACTGCCGAGACCAGTAAACCTTACCATAGAAGAGGTTGTTGACTTACTGGAAAGACACTTTACCTATCATTACGCATCAAGGGGTGCATCAAGACTCCCTGTGCTGGCAACCTACGCTTTGTATCAGCTTCTTCTGGAAGAAACGGGAAAATACGAGGGCAAGATTTTGAAGGAACTACTGCCTCATCAGGCTTCCGACGAGAGAAGTGGGAGGCTTGGGGACATACAGATAGAAACTTCAGAAGGAAATGCTTTCGAGGTAATTGAGATAAAGGACAGGCCAATAGATTACAACACAGTGTTGTCAGTTTACAACAAAATACAGAGACAACCCCCAAATAACTACTACATTCTTACCACTTCTTCTTATAGCATAGATGATAGAACTAAAGAGATAGTAAAGAAAACACGTTCAACTTATGGAACTCATATAATAATAAATGGCGTCATACCTACAATAAAGTATTACCTTAGGCTTGTGAGAGATGTTTCCCTTTTCGTAAACAAATACGTTGACCTTCTTAAAAGGGATGAAAGTGTAAGTAGAGAGCATAAAGAAGTGTGGATTGAACTATGTAGTCAATAGTAAAGGAGGAAGTATGCTCATAACCTTTGAAGGCATAGACGGCTCCGGTAAAAGCACGCAGGCAAGAAAGCTCTATGAGTATCTTATAAATTCTGGCTATAAGGCATCCCTATACAGGGACCCTGGTGGGACGGAGCTGGCAGAGAGAATAAGAGAGCTTATACTGGATTTTGATGTAAATCCCATAACGGAGCTTTTGCTCTTTGAAACTGCAAGGTCAAGCCTTGTTTGGGAGAGGGTCTTTCCAGACCTAAAGGAAGGCAGAATAGTGATTCTTGACCGCTTTATAGACTCAACGGTGGCCTATCAGGGATATGGTAGGGAGATAAACCTCGGCACGGTAAGCATTCTTAACCACATAGCCATAAGGGGAAGGAAGCCAGACATTACCTTCTTGCTTAATGTGCCCCTTGATGTTGCCCTAACAAGGGTGGGACAAAAAAGGACAAGGTTTGAGAATGGGGAGTATCTCAGGAAAGTAAGGGATGCTTATATACTTATAGCCCACCAAGAAAAGGAGAGGATAGTTCTTCTGGATGGCACAAGAAATGAGGATGAGGTTTTTATGGAGGTGTTGAAGCTTCTTAAGGAGAGGCTTGGTCTCGATCTTCTGAAGTGCTAAAATCATCTTTTCTGGTGATAAAGGGCTTCAGGGTTTCAATGGGCATGTTGCATCATTACTTTCATAGAAGGGAAAACATAACCTAAGCTGGCTTTTGTCTTTTTTCGACCTTCGGGCTTCTTTTAATGAAACCATGTTTTATGCGGTATACTTATATAATCCAGCTGGAGGAAATGTTATGCAGGAGTGCATTTTCTGCAAGATAGTCAGGAAAGAAATTCCATCGAGGGGTGTTTATGAGGATGAATTTGTGTATGCCTTCTACGACATAAACCCAGTTGCACCTACCCATATACTCATTGTCCCAAAGAGACACATAGTGGGTGTTCAAAGTCTGGAACCAGAAGACAGGGAAGTTGTGGGGCATATGTTCTATGTGGCAAGGAAGTTAGGGGAAGAGCTTGGGCATACTCCCGATGAAAATTTGAACAAAGGTTACAGGCTTGTTTTCAACGTGGGTAAGGATGCAGGACAGAGCGTCTTTCACCTACACCTTCACTTCATAGCGGGCAGAAGCATGAGCTGGCCTCCGGGATGATATCCTTTAGAGACTGGATGGCTAAGAGTGTCAGAGAATACTACCGCTCTGACTTTCGTAAAGATTTTTTCACTGCTCCAGAGCTTGATAGAGCCTTCGGCTATGCCCTTGCCTCCTACATGGCAGAATTTATAAGGGGATACCCGGAACCAACGCTTTTTGAGCTTGGGGGAGGTAGCGGTATACTTGCCTACGACATTCTTACCTATTTCAGAGAAAGGGAGCCAGACCTTTACTCCAAGCTTAGGTATTGTATCTACGACTTTAGCCATGAACTAATGGATATTCAGAGGCACAGGCTCGGCGAGTTTGAGGGAAAAGTCTTCTGGACAGAAAAATTCTTTCCCTTACAGGGCATCGTCTTTTCCAATGAGTTCTTTGACTGCCTTCCTGTTCATGTAATAAAGGGCGGAAAGGAGCTATTTCTTGACGATGCTTTGGGTGAAGTTTGGGCAAATGTCTCTGATGTCAGGACTATGGAAGTCCTCAAAAGAATGGGATATGAAGACCTTTTTCAAGTGGTGGAGGTATGCTTGGATTGTCTGGATTTTCTAAAAAGCGTTGCCGAGAACCTCCTTGAAGGCTATCATTTTGTGATTGATTACGGATACACCAGTAAGGATTTAACAAGGTTTCCAGAAGGTACTCTGGTAGGCTACAGAGCCCATCGCCTATATTCAAGACCTTCGGAGGGTATGGATATTACCGCCCATGTTAACTTTTCCCTCTTGGAAGAGTACGGAAAGGATTTTGGGCTTGAAAGGCTTGTTTTTACAAATCTTAGAGACTTCCTACTTCAAAGGCCCCTTTTTAGGGAAGAGCTAGAGAGATTAAGCCTTTCGGATAGGCCAGAGGATATAGAGAGGCTTTCAAGACTAAAGACTATGCTGATAAGCATGGGCGAGCGTTTTAAGGTTCTTCTGCAGAAAAAACTATAGAGCCCTCAGCTCAAGCTCGTAAACCTCACCCCTGTTTTGTATGGTGAGCATGCCTGTTCTGCCAGTTATAACCAGCACCCTGCCATCCTTTGTGGCAAGTATTGCCTGGACAGCCTCCTCAAAGCTTGAACCCCTCAGAGGTTTTATAAACAGAAGGTCTTTGCGTCTTTCTCCTACGAGATAAAGCTCACCCCTGTTATATTTGAGTATGTCTAAAAACCTCTGGGCCAAACCCGCTTGATTTTTTACTATAAAGGCCATGCTAAAGTTTAGAAACTTTGCCTGAGTACCTCTTGGGTTAAAGATGAAGTTTATCTTACCCTGATCAAGGGGTATTTCCACGAGTGTGTAGGAACCACCAAAACCCTCCTCCGTGGAGAAAATTTCCCCATCACCCTTAAAAACCCTTACTCTTCCTGTAGTGTCGGTGAATATGAGATAATCACCGAAAGTAAAGGCGCTATCTATCCTAAAACCTCTAGGAGCAAGAAAGGCTCCCACCTCTTTTAATCTGTCCCCTTCCAATGCGAGCCTCACCGTTTGACCGAATTTGTCCCTGAAATTGTATCTCTGGCCTACGAAGGTCTCCCTTGCTCTATCCTTGTTCAGCACCCCCATGATGTAAGGTATGTTTCTTGCAATTGGCACGAGACTATCCCCTACCGCCTTGAGAATCAGTGAGCTGGCCGAATCTCCAGCAACAATGTTTACAAGCACCAGGTCCTGGCGACCATCTGTTAGCATTGCGCATTGTAAACCAACCGATACGCCTGCAGGAAGGCCATAGTCGAACCTCTTTACCAGATCATTCTTGAGAAGTTCGTAAGCCTCAATCTTTCCTTGAGTTAGTACCAGAAGATATTCCTTTCCTGTTCCGGTAAGGTCGCATAGATCTGCGGATAAGGGTATGTAAGGTAGAGGGCGTAGTAGTCTTGCCCTTGCAAGGAGGTTAACATCATCGAGGCTGGCTCTTTCCATACCAACGGGCGCAGGCCGAGTCTGATAGAAGGCTACGGGAGTTTCTTTAAACTCCACACCGATTCCGTCTCTCATTTCTTTGATGGTATATAGGCAAGACTTACCTTTTCTGAGGTTACCAAGTATAGACCTTAGCCTGAAGAAAAGCTCGTCTGAGCCTTCAAAGCATAGGTCTTCCACCCTCACTTTTATCCTTTGGCCCTCCTTTGCTACGCCCTCCAGAAGCCTTGCATGGGAGAAGCCTTCTTGAGCGTCTTCTATGCGTATTCTTCCTACCCTTTCTTTCTCCCTGCCTATAACTTGCTTTGTTACTGGGTGGACTATCTCCTTACCTTCCTTTAAAACTTCAAACTCCTCGCCTGCCTTTACCTTGTCCTTGCCCAGGTCTACAAGGACTCTACCGCCTTCCGCTTTTACCACATAACCCTCCCTTTCGAAAAAATCCCTTATTCTATCTAAGGCTTCTTGAGCCTTTGCGTTAAAGGCTATTAAGAGTATGAGTATGAGACCTATTTTTGCCATACTTCCTCCAGCGCCTTTATTATAACCTCGGTCATACCCTCTGTGCCCACACTTTTACATCCATCGCTGTATATGTCTGGAGTTCTATAACCCCTCTGAAGGGCGAGCTCCACTGCCTTTTCTACCGCGTCTGCTAACTCTTTAAGACCAAAGGAATACCTAAGCATCATCGCCGTTGATAGTATGGTAGCTATGGGGTTTGCCATGCCCTTGCCTGCTATGTCTGGTGCGGAGCCATGCACTGGCTCGTAGAGAGCATGCCTTTCACCAATACTTGCGGAAGGAAGCATTCCAAGACTTCCCGTAATCACTGCGGCTTCATCGGATAGTATATCTCCGAAGATATTTCCCGTGACTATTACATCAAAGGAGGATGGCCTTCTCACTATTTGCATGGCGCAGTTATCCACATAAAGGTGCTCCACTTCCACATCTGGATAGTTCCTGGCTTCCTCTTCCACCACCATCCTCCACAGACCGCTCACCTCCAACACATTGGACTTATCCACGCTTGTGAGCTTTTTTCTTCTGTGTTGGGCTATTTCAAAAGCCTTCCTTACAACCCTTCTTATTTCCTCTTCTGTATACTTCATGGTGTTTATGCCTACCCTTTTTCCATCATCCAAGAATATGCCCCTAGGCTCCCCATAATACACGTCACCAGTCAGCTCCCTAACCACGACAAAGTCTGTTCCTCTTGCCACATCCTCTTTAAGAGGTGATGAGGTTATTAGCGGTTCGTACACCTTTGCTGGTCTTAAGTTGGCGTATAGATCAAGGGCCTTCCTTATAGCCAGAAGCCCCTTTTCTGGTCTTTTGTCCGTTGGTAAGCTATCCCACTTGGGCCCTCCCACTGCACCCAAGAGCACCGCGTGGGATTCAAGACAAAGGGAGAGTGTCTCCTCTGGTAGTGGAGTTCCACTGTGGTCTATGGCCGATCCACCTATGAGAGCCTTTTCGAAGACAAAGTCCATACCGGATAGCTCACCAACCCTTTTAAGCACCTTGAGGGCGGAGGAGACAACCTCTGGGCCTATGCCATCTCCCTCGAGGACCGCTACCTTGAAAGTGGGCATAGTGTGTATTATACTAAACCTTATGCTGGAACTGCTTACAGAAAAACTCGGAAAAGCTCTTGGAAGGCTTAGGGATACTAAAAAGCTCAACGAAAGGCAGGTTAACGACATACTAAGGGATGTAAGAACAGCCTTGGTAGAAGCGGATGTAGATTACGAGGTGGTAAAGGGTTTTATAAAAAGGGTAAGGGAAAGGGCTCTGACTGAGGACCTTGCTAAAAGCCCATCTCCTCAGGATAGCTTTCTACTTACCATATACGAGGAGCTTGTAAGCACCCTTGGAGGGGAAAAGCAAGAGCTGAAGAGAGGCACAGTCCTATTTGTGGGCCTTCAGGGGACTGGAAAGACCACAAGCATAGGTAAGATGGCCAATTACCTAAAGGAACAGGGTTTTAGAGTTGCGGTAAGTTCTACGGATGTAAGGCGTCCAGCGGCAATGCTACAACTCCAGAAACTTGCGGAGAAGATAGGCGCACCTTACTACGGTTTTGAGGATGGTCTGACCGCTGTAGAGATAGCAAAAAGGGCTTCCGAAAGGGCAAAGAAGGAGGGTCTTGATTACCTTCTTCTTGATACCGCTGGCAGGCTTCATATAGATGAAGAGCTTATGGAAGAATTGAAAGAGATAAAGGAGAGAGTCAAGCCATCGGAGATCTTGTATGTGGCAGATGCTATGCAGGGACAGTCTGCTCTGGGCGCTGCCAAAACCTTCCATGAGCTTCTTGGTCTTACTGGCATAATTCTTACCAAGATGGATGGCGATGCTAGGGGGGGTGTGGCTTTATCGGTTAAAGAGGCTCTGGGTGTAGGTGTTAGATTCATAGGCGTTGGCGAGAGGATAGAAGATATAGAGCCCTTTTACCCGGACAGAGTTGCCCAAAGAATCTTAGGCCTTGGCGACATACAGACGCTTTTGGAAAAAGCTCAGAAGGTTATCCCAGAAGATGAGGCGCAGGACCTTGCCCTTAAGGTTCTCAAGGGAGATTTTGACCTGGAGGACATGCTAAAGCAGATAAGATTCATAAAAAATATGGGACCCCTCGACAAATTGCTTGGAATGCTTCCGGGCATAGGTGCTCAGTTGAAGGGCCTCAAAATAGACGAAAAGAAGTTCAAGAAGACAGAAGCCATAATACTTTCTATGACAAAGCAGGAGAGGAAAAACCCCAAGATAATAAGCATGAGCAGAAAGCAGAGAATAGCAAAGGGCAGTGGAACCACCATATCTGATGTCAACAAGGTTTTGAAGGACTATGAGGAGATGAAAAGAATGGTGAAAAAACTCAAAGGCATGAAGGGCCTCCCTCAGCTACCCAAGTTCCCATTCCCCTTCAGGGGTTGAGCATTTAATATTTTTGGTCTTTATGGCTTTTTCCACTTCCTCTTTTGTTTTTATGTATTCTTCCTTCTTTTCCATTTTCAGGGCTTTTTCTACAAAGAACAAGGCTTCGCAGTGTTCACCCTTTTCATTTAGCACATAAGCTAGGTTGTTAAATACATCCGCATCCCTCTCAAATTCAAGAGCTTTTTTGTAATACTCTTCAGCCTTGTCCCATTCGCTCCTTCTGGCGTAAAGATTTCCAAGGTTGTAGTAAGCCAGCCAATGTTTTTTATTTTTTCTGATCGCCTTCTTGTACTCTTTTTCAGCCAGCTCAACCTTTCCTTGCTTTTCGTATATGTATCCGAGGTTCACATGCTCCTCGTAGGTTAGAGGATTGCTAACAAAAACAACCTGCATGCAGGAGGACAAGCTAAGGACAATGAAAGCATGTAGTATAGATGTTTTCATTCCTCTAATATACCTACCGGTACCATTTCGGAGCCGAATAAGTAGCCGTGCCCAATGTCTGCATCCATACTAAGTGCTAACTTTAGCTTGTCTGTGCTGTCTATATTTCTGAAGCCTACGGTGATTTTTAGGAATTTCATCGTGTCTATGAGTTTCTTTAGCTCGGACCTTTTGGCGTTAGTGTAAAAATCATCCCTCAAAAAAATGTAATCAAAGGAGCCTAGTTTAAACTCTTTCAGCTCATATCCTATGGTGCTGTAATCACAAATTGCGCATTTCATTCCAAGCTTTTTGACTAAAGCCACTATCTTTGCCATGTTTTCAAGCCGCATATCTATGGGAAGGCATATAACTACATTTGGGTTGGGTGCCGTTTGTAGGTATTTCATACCGCTTTCCTGCGGCATTCTGATGAATATCTTCTTGTTGGTGTGTTTATTGACGATGTGTTTTATTGCCATAAATTCTGCGTTCTCTTTTATATTCTTGTCCGTTATCTCACCATAGCCAATCTCTACATTTCCAGATAGGATTCTCGTAGTCAACAAGTATCCATACAGGGACCCATCTGGAAGTTTGACCACATGTTCCAAAGTGGCATAGACCCTTAAACTCTTACCCGCTTTTTTCATCTTGTAGTAAGTTATAATATAACAGGAGGTTTTTAGGATGAGCGTTTTAGTGAGGATACCAACCCCCCTTCGCAGAATCACCAACGGTCAGGGCGAGGTTCAAGTGCAGGCAACTACCGTAAAGGAGGCAATAGACAGGCTTGAGGAGCTATACTCTGGTTTCAGAGAAAGGCTCGTGGACGAGCATGGCGAAGTAAGAAAGTTTGTAAACCTTTATGTTAATGATGAGGATATAAGGTTTCTAAAGGGCCTTGATACTGAACTAAAGGATGGCGATGTTCTTTCCATTGTGCCAGCCATAGCAGGAGGCTATAGATAAACCCTTTCCAGATAAACTAAAAGCTCCTCAAGAAGCGATACTGCCATTTCTGAAGATGACATATCTACTGTTATCCTTTCTATCCCTCCAGTTAGGATAACTACCTTATTGCCCTTCAGCTCTATGGTTCTTATGTGTTTGTAGGGCACAACTAGAGTTTTTTCTTCTGTTCTGATTATCATGTACTTGTTTTCTAATTCGATTCCAAGCCTTTTTAGGCTCTCCTTGAGACTTTTCATGCAAGACCGGGCGGTATCTTTATAGGGCTCTGAAATTTTTCTGGCTCTTCTTTTATTATCATGGCATATATTCCGTAGCAATGTTGCCCCACCTCCACTACCCTGCCTACCCTCAAACCAGCCTCCTCAAGCATAAGACCTACCTCCCATTCTGAGTAAACTTCCTCTGGTGGGGGGCCCTTGTCCCTCTCTTCCTTTTTCCAATCTATTATAGCCAAATAGGAAAGGGGCTTGCAAACTCTTTTGATTTCTCTCGCGAATTCCACGGGATTTTCCAACTCGTGAAACACAAAAATCATACAAACAAAGTCTATAAAGTCGTCGGGCAGAGGTATTTGATTTTCCTTAGAGAGGGCTACTTCTACATTAAAAAGTCCAAGATTTTCGGCTTTCTTACGTGCATAATCCACTGCAAGAGGTTCTATGTCTACCGCATAAACCTTACCAGACTGGCCCACAATCTCTGAAAGATAAGGAAGGTAAAAACCAGCGCCTGTACCCACATCCAGCACCTTCATGCCTCCTTTCAGGCCAAACTCTCTAAAAACTTTATGTGGGTCAAAGAGTTCGAGCCTTTCTGGGTTGTCGAGCTTCTGCAGTTTTGAAGGGTCAAACTTGTGAGCCATGGATTTAAATATAGCATACATGCTAAGGAGGCTCAATGTGGCTGTTTCTATTTTAATTTGTTTAAATTAAAGCAAGAGCTTTCCATTATACCAGCTTCAAAAGCTCCCTAAGCTGTTTTATCTCATCCCTGAGCTTTGCTGCCTTTTCAAACTCCCACCTCTTTGCGCATTCCCACATTTCCCTCTCTAACTTGTTTATTCTTTCTATGAGGTCTTCTTCGGAGTGTATATCCTTTGGCAGTTTTACAGGAAGCTTAACATAATCAAGCTCTTCTATTGCAAGGAGCTCCTTTACGGGCTTTACTATACTCTTTGGCGTTATTCCATGTTCCTGGTTGTATTTTTCTTGCACGCTCCTTCTTCTGTTGGTCTCTTCTATAGCCCTTTTCATGGACTCAGTCATCCTGTCTGCATACAGTATGGCCTTTCCGTTTATGTTCCTCGCCGCACGACCTATGGTCTGAATCAGAGAAGTATAGCTTCTCAGAAAACCCTCTTTGTCAGCCTCCAGTATGGCTACTAAAGAAACCTCAGGTAGGTCAAGTCCTTCCCTGAGCAGGTTTACACCCACTATGACTTCTACCGTGCCTTCTCTCAACTCCCTGACTACCTTGGCTCTTTCTATGGCATCAAGGTCTGAGTGCATGTACTTTGCCTTTATACCCCTTTCATTTAGGTATTCTGAAACTTCCTCTGCGAGCCTTTTTGTTGTGGTAAGCACAAGGGCCCTCTCCTTTCTCTTCCTTCTATCTTGGATTTCTCTTATGAGGTCTTCAAGCTGGTTTCTGGTGGGCCGAACCTCCACCACCGGGTCCAAAAGACCAGTGGGACGCACTATCTGTTCAACTATAATGCCTTTGCTTCTTTCTACCTCCCAACTGCCAGGTGTGGCGGACATGTATATGACCTTGTTGAGCTTTTTAAGAAACTCTTCAAACTTGAGGGGTCT
>JAOAIS010000063.1 GCA_026414575.1 Aquificaceae bacterium
ACCTCTGGAAGCCTGCGGAACAAGCGGTATGAAGGCGGGCATGAACGGCGTTCTTAACTTTTCTACATGGGACGGCTGGTGGCTTGAGGGAGGAATTGAAGGCGTTAACGGCTGGGGAATAGGACCCAAGCCCAGCTGGCATGACCTTAGCCCTTCCGATGATGGACAGGATGCGGAAGACATATATAACAAGCTCCTTTACACCATAATGCCTACCTACTATTACAGAAAGGAAGATTGGATAAGGCTTATGAAAAACAGCATAGCTACCATAGGACCCTACTTCAACACCCACAGGATGGTTAACGAGTATGTGAGTAAAATATACACAAACGTGATGAGGTGAATGACATGGATAAAAAAGAAACCGTAAAAATACTTCTTTATGATATTGCCCTTGAGCACTCCGCCATAGTCCAGTATCTGTATCACATATTCCTAATAGATGATGGCAACATAACCTCTGAAATAGAGGAGATAGCCCGTCAGGAGATGAGGCATCTTAAGTGGTTTGCCCAGAAGGTTGTCCAGTTGGGTGGTCAGGTGGTTTTGGATAGATTAGAGGACATGATAAGAATTGGGGGTCCCGATTGGGTGGACATGCTTTCAAAGGATGTTTGGGCAGAAGAGGAAGCCATAAGGGTATACAGCAAACAGCTGGATATGGTCAAGGAGGACTCCATAAAGAGGCTTTTAGAGAGGGTGATAAAAGACGAGGAGGCTCACAGGTTAGAATTTTCCGAGCTTATGGAAAGGGTCAAAGAGGGGCTTTTCTGCACCCAGCGGGAGGAGAAAAAGCCAGACCAGAAGACCCTTGAGGTTCTCAATAAATTCCTAAGGGAAGAGTATCAGACCATCATCAACTACCTTTATCAGTTTTTCCACTCCAAAAACTGCGACTACAAAGACATCATGCTGGACCTTGCGGTGGAAAGTATGGTGCATATGGGCAAACTTGGAGAAAAAATAGGGGAGCTGGGTGGTATGCCTCAGATGGACAGGATGGACTTTTCTCCAAAACCCATAAAAAGCCTTCAGGAGCAGGTAAAGGCGGAGATACTATACGAACAGGAAACTGGCGGTGAGTACGGGAAGGAGATGAGTGCGGTTGATGACCCGGGTATAAAGAGGCTTTTTAGCTTTATAGAGCATCAGGAGGAGTATCACAAGCAAAAGCTATTGGAGTTTTTCAAGCTTATGAACAAGCTTACCGTGGGAGACCTTAGAAAGAAAGATGCTTGACCTTGTGACAAACTCTTTCAAGGAAAGCGCGGAGATAAAACTGGCATTTGTTGAGCTTTACGCGGAAAGAATTGTGGAAGTTGGACAGATAATAGCAAGGGCTATAAAGGATGGCAACAAAGTCCTTCTTTTTGGCAACGGTGGTAGCGCCGCCGACGCCCAGCACATAGCAGCAGAAATCGTGGGTAGGTATAAAAAAGAAAGAAGGGCACTGCCTGCAATAGCTCTTACCACAGACACTTCCATACTTACCGCAGTTGGGAACGATTATGGTTTTGAGAACATCTTTGAAAGGCAGGTGGAAGCCCTTTGCACACCAGGTGACATAGCTATAGGCATAACCACATCGGGGGAGTCTCTGAATGTAATAAAGGGGCTTATGAAGGCTCACGACCTTGGTGCCACCACCGTAGCCTTTACCGGTAGGAATGGGGGCAAGGTACTGGCAATAGCCCATTATAGCTTTGTGGTACCCTCTTACGATACTGCGAGGATACAGGAGTGTCATATAACCCTTGGGCATGTACTCTGCGAGATGATTGAAAGGCTTTTATGAAAGCTCTTCTTTTTGTTAAGGACACGCCAATAGCCTTGGAGACCTCAAGGGATGTTAAGGGGGTGCTTGAGAGCCTTGGTGTGCAGACGGAGGTATTTGTCAACATCAGGGAGGCAAAGCAAAAGCCCAGTGTTGAGGGCTTTGGGCTTATGGTTGTAGTGGGAGGGGACGGAACATTCTTGGCCGGTGCCAGGCTTGCCTCGAGGCATGGTGTGCCTCTGCTGGGTATCAATCAGGGTAGGTTTGGTTTCCTTACTGAGGTGGAAAAAGGAGAGGTAGAGGAGCTTATAGAGAACATACTTAAAGGAAGCATAAAAGCGCAAAGAAGGATGATGCTTTCTGCAATCCTTTTGAGGGATTCTGAAGAGACTTACATAGGCGATTACCTTAACGATGTGGTGGTGTCCAAGGAGAGCCTTGCTAGGATGGTGGAGTTGGATGTGTGGGTAGAGGGTGAGTCTGTGCTAAGGGTCTATGGCGACGGTGTCATAGTCTCTTCACCTACGGGCTCTACCGCTTATGCTCTTTCTGCGGGTGGTCCCATCATCTATCCCCTTTCGGAGGCTATCCTTTTTGTTCCCATATGCCCTCACACCCTTTCTAACAGACCTCTCGTCCTACCCCCTGATTTTAAATTAAGACTAACAAACCTATCAGATGACCATATGGCTTACCTAACCCTTGACGGTCAGGAGGGCATGAGCCTCAGAAGAGGTGATGAGGTTGTCGTAAAAAGGTCAGACCATTACTGTCTTATGTATCCAAACCCCAAAAGGAGCTTTTTTGGCATCCTTAGGGAAAAGCTTAGGTGGGGCTGATGGAGGCTTTTGAGGCGTACATTGCTTTTCGTTTCCGGGATGGAGTTCTTCAGCCCATAAAGCGTCCCCACATGCCGGACTTCCACAGCCTCTTACACATAGACTACCAGAAGGAGGTTCTACTGCAGAATACCCTCCAGTTTGTGAAGGGCATGCCTGCCAACGATGTACTTCTTTGGGGTGCAAGGGGTACGGGTAAGTCTTCTTTGGTCAAGTCTGTGCTGGGTCTTCTGGCCTCTGAGGGTCTTAGGCTGGTGCAGGTCTACAAGATGGAAATACCGCACCTTTCAGACCTGTATGAACTCTTCAGGAACAGAAGGGAGAAGTTCATACTGTTTTTTGACGACCTTTTCTTTGACCCAAAGGACGAGATGTTAAGGGTGTTAAAGTCCTTGATGGAAGGCGACCTGGAGGAAAGGCCGGACAATGTGCTTGTATATGCCACTTCAAACCGCAGGCACCTCGTGTCAGAAACAGAAGAGGAGGAAAAGTTTCCTGAGGAGGGCTACCAAGAGCGCATTTCCCTTGTGGAACGCTTTGGCATAAGGCTTGGCTTTTTCCCCTTCGGGAAGGAACAATACCTGTCCATAGTAAAAAGCATGGTGTCCAAAAGAAACATAAAGATTGAAGGCCAAAGGCTCGAAGACCTTGCTTTGGAATGGGCTTTATCC
>JAOAIS010000064.1 GCA_026414575.1 Aquificaceae bacterium
AAGAAGAGACTTGTCCATGTCCGTCAATCGGTAAACCTTGCCTTTTCCTGCCTCCTTTTGGGCTTCTATCCTGCTCTGGAAGGGTATGAGGTCATGGCCCATGGGACCGCTGGAGGTGTGTATGTAGAAGGCTTTCTTTCCGTCTATCCACTTACCGCTCCTGTAGTTCTTGACCCAGACCTCGGACACCTTCTCTTTGTTTTCTAAGTAGAACTGTATTATGTGTTTGGGAGACTCCGCATACCTGTAAGAGCCATCCTTTAGCTTTACCTGAGAGGTGAACCTTGGCTCCATGTTCACATCCATCCCGCAAACCACACAGCGCTCACCCTTGGGTGGTTCCTTTGGCTGGGATAAAACAAGAAGGGGAAAAATCATCAAAAGAATAAGGTGTTTCATGGCTTTACCTCCAGAGTTTGATTTTCTCTAACAAGGTAGTAGTTATCTTCAAACCCACCCAAAGCACTCTTCTTTCCGTGAAGAGAAGCCACGCCCTTTAATTTTTCATCCTTTATCAGCCTTTTTACGCCTTCAGGAGGTACATGCCCCTCTATGAACCTTCCCTTGTAAACCATGGTGTGGCAGGACCTTAGTTGTGGAGGTATTTTGAGCTGACTTTTGATGTTCATGAGCTCTTCCGGGCTTTTCTTCTCCCTTCTTATCTTGAAGCCTTCCTCCTCCAGCTTGGAAAAGTAGGATGTGCAACAGCTACAGGACGGGCTGTAATAGGCTATAATCTCACCGCAAAAACCCACTAAGGGAATTAGAAAAAGAATTAAAAACCATCTCACGGCTTAACCTCCATTGAGGAACACATATAGAATGCAAATAAACAAGCCTGCCACGTAAAGAGCTTTTAGAAAGGACCAGCCTAAGAAGGCATACTGCACCCTTAATGAGAGAGTGGGGGATGATAGTATAGTTATGTACCCTATGCCCTTATGCACTAGATAACCCGTAAGGGCTGAAGCCATAAGCGATACGGTGGTCAATAGGCTAAGAAAAAGACAAAGGTCCTCTGTTTTTTCTCTCCTAACTATGTAAAAAAGTTCTACCAGAAGAGTTATTGTTGGTAAAGCTATGCCAAAATAGGTAAAGGGAGGATGAATTCTCGTAAGGGCTGGGTAGGACTGTCCTTCTATTTCTTGCACTTTTGAAACTTTCCTGAGGATTAAGAAGATAAAGTGCTTCATCCTACCTTTTTGTTCTTGCTGAGGCCTGGCTGTAGTAAGGTATAAGACCATCGTGTTAGTGGTATGCGCAAGCTTTTTCATGTTCTACCCTCTTTTTTAGCTTTCCTTTCCCACAGGACTCCAGCAAGGGGAGGTAGCCAGCAAAGATTTGCGGATATGGTCTCAAGAGCTACATACAGGTTTTTTGTCGGGCTAAAGCCCAAAAGCCTTGCAACAATAAGACCAATGGGAACAAGAAGTACAACCATAAGACTTGTTAGCATAACGGGGTTTTTAGTATAAGCCTTTAATACGCCCCTTGGGCTTCCAGACCTTTTAACCAGAAAAATAAGACCAGCAAGGTTGGCACCTATCTGGTCGCTAAGGGCATAAAAGTATGGTATG
>JAOAIS010000038.1 GCA_026414575.1 Aquificaceae bacterium
AGATGTGTATAAGAGACAGCAATGGGTGGTTCAGGGACCGGGTGAAAACGCCGGTGTTGTGGAGCTTGACGAAAAGGTCTGGCTTGCCTTTAAGGTAGAGAGCCACAATCATCCCTCTTACATAGAGCCCTTTAACGGCGCTGCCACGGGCGTGGGTGGCATAATAAGGGATGTGCTCTCCATGGGAGCAAGGCCCATAGCGCTAGTGGATTCTTTGAGGTTTGGTCTGCCCGTTGACAAAAGAATCGTAAATGGTGTAGTAAAAGGTATTTCCCACTATGGTAACTGTATAGGAATTCCAACTGTAGGTGGGGAGACTTACTTTGAAGAGTGCTACAGGACAAACCCATTGGTAAACGCCTTCTGCCTTGGTGTTTTACCTGCAGGAAGGATGTTAAGAGCAAGAGGAAAACCGGGTGACCTTTTGTTTTTGCTTGGTTCTTCAACTGGCAGGGATGGCATACACGGTGCTGTCATGGCTTCAGGAGAGTTTAGCGAAGATGCGGAAAAAAAGCTTCCTAACGTCCAGATTGGAGACCCCTACTTTGGTAAAAAGCTAATAGAGGCTGTGCTTCAGGCAATTGAGGAGGGACTGCTCACTGGACTTCAGGACCTTGGGGCAGCTGGTCTTTCTGGGTCCGCCTCTGAGCTTGCCAGTAAGTCCGGCTGTGGCGTGGAACTGTGGCTTCACCTTGTGCCTCTTAGGGAGGAGAGCATGGAACCCTTTGAGGTACTCCTATCAGAAAGTCAAGAAAGGATGCTCCTTGTTATTAAGGAAGATAAGTTAGGCAGACTTAAAGAACTTGCAAGATTTTACCATCTTGAGGGGGAAGTGGTAGGAAGGCTTACCGAAGACCACGCTTTTAGGGCTTACTACAAGGACGAGATGGTAGCAGAGCTTCCTATCAGCCTTATTGTGGAGGAGGCACCCATTTACGAAAAGCCCTACAGAGAACCCGCCTACATAGAAGCCCTTAGAAACTTTGACCAGAGCACACTTCCGGGCGTTGACTTAAGGGAAGCTCTCCTGAGACTCCTTACCTCTCCCAATGTAGCTTCAAAAAGGTGGATATACAGCCAGTATGATTATCAGGTTGGCACAAACACCGTCCTAAAACCGGGTGGCGACGCTGCGGTTTTGAGGGTCAAATGGGTATTAAAGCCAGAACTAAAGAGTGATAAACTCGTTGCCATAACCTGCGAAGGAAACGGTAGGATGGTATTCCTTAACCCTTACGAGGGTGCCAAGTATCTGGTGGCGGAAGCTCTCAGAAACCTCGCCTGCGTGGGCGCCAGGCCTCTTGGCATAACCGACTGTCTCAACTTTGGCAATCCAGACCGTCCGGAAATAATGTGGCAATTGGTGAAAGCCATAGAGGGTATAGCGGACGCTTGCGAGTTTTTTGGCGTGCCAGTAGTAAGTGGAAATGTGTCCCTTTACAATGAGACGGTGGAAAAGGAAGAGGTGCGCAATGTTTACCCTACTCCCATATTGGTAGCGGTAGGCTCCATAGAAGGAAAGGGTTTTGTGGACCACAGGTTTAAAGAGAAAGGGGATATTGTCTTTCTTGTGGGAGATCTAAAGAGGGATTATTCTGTAGGGGGTAGTGAGTATTTGAAGGTGTTGCATGGTAAAGTCCTTGGGGATGTGCCATTAGTAGACCTTGAGAAGGAAAAGAGACTGCATGATCTTATTGTAAGGCTTGTGGAAGAAGACATTGTAAAGTCATCCCACGATGTATCTTTAGGTGGCCTTTTAATTACTCTTTTAGAGTGTCTTTTTGATACGGACCTGGGTTTAGATGTACAGCTTTTTATGGAGGGAAGGCTTGACTTTTTCCTCTTTTCGGAGAACCCTACCCTTTTGGTGGTTAGCGTAGATAAGGATAAAACGGAAGTTCTAAGGGACATGGTGGAGTCTTATGGGCTTGATTGGCTCTTCCTTGGCAGGGTCAAGGAAGATGGTCTTTTTACCATTACCAACAACGGTGAGAAGGTTTTGGAGGAAAGGGTAAAGGAGCTTAATCAGTTATGGGAAAGGGCACTGAAAGATATGCTCTGATTTATGTGTTTTTTGCTCTAACTGTTTTTATCCTTGACCTTACAACCAAGAATCTTGCTGAGCTTTATCTAAAAGAAAAGGATTTTAGCCCTTTCCCCTTTTTACATTTTACGCTGGTCTACAACAGGGGCGTTGCCTTTGGGTTTCTTTCGGAAGCGCCAGACTTAATAAGACTCCCCCTTCTATTGCTTACACCCCTTCTGGCTCTTGTGATTACTTTCCTTTACGCTATGAAGGCTGGAAAGTATACGCTCGCTGTGCTTATGGGCATGGTGGGTGGTGGTGCCATGGGGAATTTTTACGACAGGGTGGCCCTAGGCCATGTTAGGGACTTTATATACTTGTCCTACGGTTGGCTCTCCTGGCCAGCTTTTAATCTAGCAGATGCCAGCATAAGCACCGCTATAGGTCTTTTTCTTCTTTTAGGTCTTTTTGGTAAGTCTGGAAAAGGATAAGGCTTTTGCTATATTCTATTCTTATGCATGTGGAAAAGATAGCTTATCTGGCAAGACTTAATTTGACAGAAGAAGAAAAGGATTCCCTTGGTGGTCAACTAGAGAACATACTTAAGTTTGTTCAACAACTTCAGGAGGTTGATACCACGCATGTGGAGCCTTTTGTGCCCTATTTTGAAGAGACGCCCATGAGGGAGGACGAACCCCTAAAGGGCTTTGACCCATCTTTGGTGCTAAGGCGTGCCCCTGGGGCAGAGGGATCCTTCTTTGCGGTGCCCAGGGTGGTAGAATATTAAAGGGGGAAAGGTATGGTAGAAGAAACCCACAAAGAAGCTATTGAGAGAAAAAAAGCCCTTGAGAGTGCCCTTACAAGTATAGAAAGGCGTTTTGGTAAGGGCTCTATAATGCCCTTAAAGAGGGCAGAAAAGGTAAAAGTGGACATAATACCTACTGGTTCTCTTGCCCTAGATATAGCTACGGGAATAGGTGGTATTCCAAAGGGGAGAATAATAGAGATTTTTGGCCCCGAGTCTTCTGGCAAGACCACCCTTGCTCTTCATATCATCTCTGAGGTGCAAAAAAGGGGAGGTATAGCGGTGTTCATAGATGCGGAGCATGCCTTAGACCCCAAATATGCTGAAAAGATAGGTGTAGACACGGAAAACCTATACATATCACAGCCCGATTACGGAGAGCAGGCTCTTGAGATTGCGGAAAGTCTAATAGCCAGCAATGCAGTGGATTTAATAGTGATAGACTCTGTTGCTGCCCTCGTGCCAAAGGACGAGCTGGAGGGAGAAATAGGGGAAGCCCATGTAGGTAAACAGGCAAGGCTTATGTCTCAGGCTCTTAGGAAGTTAAAGGGCATTGCCCACAAGGCTAACACCGCCATTGTTTTCATAAATCAGCTAAGGGAAAAGATAGGGGTTATGTTTGGGAATCCAGAGACCACGCCAGGTGGTAGAGCCCTTAAATTCTTTGCGGACATGAGGCTGGACGTAAGACGTATAGGCGAGGTTAAGGATGGAGGCGAAAAGGCTGGCAACAGGGTTCGTGTTAGGGTTGTAAAGAACAAGCTGGCACCCCCCTTTCAGGAGGCAGAGTTTGATGTGCTTTACGGCGAGGGCATATGTAAACTGTGCGACCTCATAGATGTTGCCAGCGAGTTAAAAGTTATAAATAAGAGCGGTGCCTGGTACAGCTATGGAGATGTCAGGCTTGGGCAGGGCAAAGAGCAGGCAAGAAAATTCCTTGCGGAAAATCCAGATTTTGCACAAGACATAGAGAAAAAGGTCAGGGAGGTAGCGGGTCTTGTTACAGCTGATACTTAAAAGGGCCATAGAGCTTGGAGCTTCCGACGTGCATATAAAAACTGGTAGTGTGCCTTTAGTTAGGGTAAAGAAGAAAGGGTTGTTTAGGCTTGATGAGTTTCCAGCGCTGGACGAAAAGGTTATGGAGCTTATAGTTAGGGAGACAATAGAAAAAAACAGGAAAAAGTTGGCAGAGTTTGAGGAGTTTGGGGAAACAGATACCTCTTACTCCTTACCCGGAGTTGCACGCTTTAGGGTAAATGTGTATAAACAGAGAAACACTGTGGGTCTTGCTTTCAGAGCTATACCCTTTAATATACCTTCCTTTGAGAGCCTAAGTCTTCCGGAGGTTATGAAGAGGGTGGTTCTGGAAAATACAAAAGGTATTATACTGGTGACTGGTCCTACCGGCTCTGGAAAGTCCACTACCCTTGCGTCGCTCATAAATATAATAAACTCAACCAGAGAGAATGTTATAGTAACCATAGAAGACCCTATTGAGTACCTGTTCAAGGACGAAAGATGTTTTATTATCCAGCGGGAAGTTGGAATGGACACATCCTCTTTTGCAAGGGGTTTGCGAGCAGCTCTTAGGGAAGACCCAGATGTAATAATGGTAGGTGAGATAAGAGACCCAGAAACAGCCCAGATAGCATTGCAGGCGGCAGAGACTGGACACCTTGTTATGTCTACGTTGCATACCCTCGACGCGAAAGAGACCATAAACAGGCTCATAGGCATGTTTAACCTCGAGGTTAGAGAACAGATAAGACTACAGCTGGCTAGCACGCTTGTTGCCATATTTTCTCAGAGGCTTTTACCCAGGGCGGACCGTGAGGGTATAGTTCCTGTGGTAGAGATACTGATAAACACCGCTTCTATAAAGGAGGCAATAGTAGACCCTACCAAGTTTGAGGAGATAAACGGCCTAATAGAAAAGGGTAAATCCGTCTATGGCACCCAACTTTTTGACCAGCACCTTGAAGAACTATGCAGAAAAGGTCTGATAGACTACAGCACCGCGCTTCTTCATGCTTCCAGGCCGACAGACCTTGAGCTTAAGCTAAAAGGCATAGGCACAGGAGGTAGGGGCTTTTTCTGATGAAGATTGCGGTGGATGGCCCTGCGGGCAGTGGAAAAAGCGCGGTGTCCAAAGAACTTTCCAGAAGGCTTGGCATAGCTTATCTAAACACGGGTTTAGTTTATAGGGCCTTTGCCTATGTATGTGCATTGGAAAACCTTGAGAAAGAGGAGGTTCTTAAGGTTTTTGAAAAACCACTTGAGGTAAGGCTTGGTGTGGCAAGCACTGAGGTTTTCTACAGGGGCGAGGAGATAAGCCAAAAGCTCGCCTCCGAAGAGGTAGGTAGGATGGCCTCCCAGATAGCTATACTGCCAAGCTTTAGGGAAAGGATTAATAGTTTTTTTAGACATCTTGTAGGAGATGGCCAGGCTGTTGTTGAAGGCAGGGACGCTGGAACGCACATATTCCCTCAGGCTGAGCTGAAGGTGTTTTTGACCGCTTCTGCAGAAGAGAGGGCCAGGAGGCGTTTTGAGCAGTTAAAGTCCAAGGGTATTGAGGTGGACTATAAAGAGATTTTGAAGGTTATATTGGAAAGGGACGAAAGGGATACAAAAAGACCCATTTATCCCTTTAAGCCTGCGGAGGATGCCATCGTTATAGACACAACAAATCTCAGTTTGGAGGAGGTCGTGGAAAGGGTTTTAAGTCTCATCAAGGAGAGGGTATAATTTTCCTATGAAAGATTTCTGGTATTGGGCAGAGGAATTTGACAAAAAGCTTATAACCGCAGCCTTGGAGTCTGGAGCAAAGGTCATACTCCTTTCTGACCCTTCAAAGGTTCAAGAGGTGAAGTTGTTGGGTAAGGTGCTTGTTGCTTCAAGGGATGGCGGAGATCTAAGGGAAGGTTCAGATTATGCCTATGTGATTATCAAAGGTAAGGGGGACGAGGAAAGAGCTGGAAAATACCCTCCAGGGGTCAAGGTTATAGTTGAGACCACTGACTGGACCGTCATACCCCTTGAAAACCTGATAGCCCAGAGAGAGGAGCTCTACGCGGTTGTAAAGAACGAAGAGGAGGCCAGGCTCGCTCTAAAGGTTTTAGAGAAGGGCGTAAAGGGTGTGGTTTTAAAAACTAAGGATATAAACACCATAAAGAGGGTGGGCAAAGTCTTGGAGGAGGAAGAGGAAAATTTAAGCCTTGTTAATGTTAGAATAACCAAGGTCCTTCCACTTGGTCTCGGTGACAGGGTCTGCGTGGACACCACATCCATGTTAAAGATGGGCGAAGGCATGTTGGTAGGCAACTCCTCGGGCGGTATGTTTCTGGTGCACGCGGAGACTGAAGAAAACCCCTATGTAGCTTCTAGACCCTTTAGGGTTAATGCAGGTGCAGTTCACATGTACATAAGAGTGCCGGGCAATCGAACAAAATATCTTTGTGAGCTATCCGCAGGTGATAGGGTGGTTGTCTACGACCATCGTGGTAGGGGCAGGTTGGTGGATGTGGGAAGGTCAAAGGTAGAAAGAAGACCAATGCTTCTGGTGGAAGGGAAATACGAAAACAAGAAGGTAAGCGCCATACTACAGAATGCAGAAACCATAAGGCTTACAAGGCCAGACGGAACGCCAATTTCTGTGGTAGAGCTGAAAGAGGGCGATGAAGTTCTCGGTTATATAGAAGAGGCAGGCAGACATTTTGGTATGAAGGTGGAAGAGACCATAACAGAAAAGTAAATATGTTAAAAAGCATAAAAGCTAAAGCATGGCAACATAGTCCTCATTGCGCCAAAAAAGACATCTATGTCTAAACCTTTCAAAATTTCCGGCGGGCGAGCCTCTAAGAGTTATGTAGCTTAGCATCCTTCCTCACAGGCCTTCTAACTTAGTTCTTTGGCCAATGGCCTTGGTGTTAAGGTATGCCCCTGTTATCCCATAGTTGTCATCTAAATACTTATCCACATATTGATTCAACGTTCGTAGACCTCTTAACCCATTTTTTATTAGTGGGGTTTTAAGTAGGTTTTGACAAAAGGCGCAAATTTTCTAAAAGTGGTAAGTAGGCATGCAAGAACTCTTGAGTAGAGTTTTTGGTTTACTGGCCTGCATTATATTTTACTGCCCTTTGGAG
>JAOAIS010000060.1 GCA_026414575.1 Aquificaceae bacterium
TATCATGGGCAAATCCAGCGCCTTGCGCAGGCTCAAGAGATTAATATAAAAGGTGGCTAATAAATTAAAAGCCTTCATGTTTTTAAACATAAGTTGTAGGGTCTAACAATCGGAAGAATGCAAAATTAGGCAGAAATCAAAGTAGGTGCATAGTAGCCAAGAAAGTTACAGATGGTATATAAAGATGTAAGAAAAGGCGTTCCTATGGCAGATGCAGACACTTGGAAAAACTCCTTTTGTCCGTGAAGCCATTGTAAAAAGAGTATATGAGTGTTGTGGTTATTAGAAATTTAGGTGAGTATGATGTTAGTAGCAATTGTTCACATTTAAACCTTTGAAGTGACATGCTAATTGACTAAGATGAGATGTTTATAGGGGTCGTACGCTAATAACTTAAATGTTAGTGGACTGGTCACAAAATAGGATTTTACCAATTTACTTTTCCGCTTGCAATTTGCAACCACCCTCCATCCAACCCTCGGGATAGTACCAATCTTTGAAAAAGCGATAACCAAGTGCTAACAACTTAAGACCCAGCCTTGTTTTTTCTGGTGGCATGCCTGATATAAGCTCCTTAAGTGTTCTTTTATCCTCATAGTATTCCACAAAAATCCTCCTAAAGTATCTCGACAAGATTCTATAAAGCTTGTCTTCCAACTCAGAACCAAAAAACTCAGGGTCTATGTGGAAGAGTTCTACCCATTCTTTCCAGTAGGGCTTCCTGCCATAGAAGGCTTTAAGGTGCATAATCCTTCTGCCAAGAACCTCCAGAGTTATGTTTTCTTCCTCCACAAACCTCCCCTTTGTTACTTTGGAAAGGCAAAAAACTCTGGAAAGTTCTTCTTTGAAAGCCTCCATGGCTTATAATTATAAGATTATGCAATATCTTTCTTCAGAACAGATGACGGAGCTTAGAGAAATTCTCCTGCAGATGAGGAAAAAGCTCGTAAAGTATGCGGAAGAACAAATAAAGGACCCATCTGATGTAACCTTTGAAGGGGGTGACGAAATAGATAGGGCAAGCATAGAAACCGGAAGGTATTTAAGTTTACAAAGAATAAGAACTAGGGAGCTAAAACTTCTTAGAAAGATAGACTACGCTCTTATGAAAATGGACCATGGCACTTATGGTATATGTGAGAGCTGTGGAGCCATTATACCCTTTGAAAGGTTAAAGGCAAGGCCTGTGACAACCATGTGCATAAACTGTAAGGAAGCAGAAGAGGAAGTAGAAAATGAGTGAAAAGTGGATGTTTCCAAGGGTGAGTAGGCTACCTAAGTATGTCTTTGCCATGGTGAACGAGCTAAAATACAAGCTAAGGCGCGAGGGAGAAGATATAGTTGACCTTGGCATGGGGAACCCCGACCTTCCGCCGGCACCCCACATAGTGGAAAAGCTTTGCGAGGTTGCCAGAAGAGACAATGTGCATGGGTATTCTGCCTCAAAGGGTATACCAAGGCTCAGAAAAGCAATAAGCGACTTTTACAAAAGGCGCTACGGAGTAGAGATAGATCCAGAAAGGGAAGCCATACTAACCATAGGAGCAAAGGAGGGATACTCCCATCTTATGCTTGCCATGTTAGAGCCAGGCGACACGGTGCTTGTGGCAAACCCCACCTATCCCATACACTATTACGCACCCATCATAGCGGGTGGCGATGCTGTATCGGTTCCAATCATCCCCGAGGAGGGTGAAAACTTTGAAGAGAGCTTTCTAAGAAAAATGCATGATACCCTAAAAGCTTCCTTCAGAAAGCCAAGGGCTATAGTGCTTAGCTTTCCCCACAACCCCACAACCCTTTGCGTCAACTCGGAATTTTTTAAGCACATTATCCAGCTTGCCAAAAGGGAAGAGGTCTGGGTTATCCATGACTTTGCCTATGCTGATCTTGGATTTGATGGTTACGAGCCACCCAGCATACTTCAGGTGGAGGGCGCAAAGGATGTGGCGATAGAGCTATATTCCATGTCCAAGGGTTTTTCTATGGCTGGCTGGAGAGTGGCCTTCATGGTAGGCAACGAAGTGCTTATAAAGAACCTTGCCCATCTTAAGAGCTACTTAGATTACGGCGTCTTTACTCCAATACAGGTGGCGTCCATAATAGCCCTTGATAGCCCCTACGAGATAGTGGAGAAAGGTCGAGAGGTTTACAGAAAAAGAAGGGATGTGCTGGTGGAAGGTCTTAACCGTATAGGTTGGCAGGTAGACAAGCCAAAAGGGAGCATGTTTCTTTGGGCAAAAATACCCCAGTGGATAGGGATGAACTCTTTGGAATTTTCCCTTTACCTTCTTAAGGAGGCAAAAGTGGCAGTGTCGCCTGGCATCGGTTTTGGGGAATATGGCGAGGGTTATGTAAGATTTGCTCTCGTAGAGAATGAACATCGCATAAGACAGGCGGTTAGAGGAATAAAGAAAGCCTTTGAAAAGTTCACCCAGATGGTTTAAGCTATCCCCTCCCTACAAAGTAGGCATGCACTTCCTCGGCCCCAACCGACAAAAGGAGATAAGCAAGTCTTTCTATGGTCGAGCCTGTAGTTAATAAATCGTCCACCACCAAAACCCTCTTACCCTCAAGGTATTGAAGGAGCTCCTCTTTTAGTCTATGTCCCAAAACCGCCCTCTTTCTTTCCTCCTTTTTGAGCATAGCAAGAGGAGGCTTTAAATCTAATCTTTTGAAGACCCTCACGTAGGGCACTTCTGCTCCCTTTAGCAGATATTCCATGTGGTTAAAACCTCTGCTCCAGAACCTTCTCGGATTTAAAGAGGGAAAAGTTATCAAGTCTGGTCTTACATCTTCCATGTACTCCCAAATATGGTTTCTTATAATCTGTCCAAGTCTAAGGGCAAGTGCCTTGCTCCTGTAAAACTTTATGCACTGGATAACCTCCCTCAGAATCCCTTCATAAAGCCCAAATACCCTGTAGGAATGCACATACAAGAGCCTTTTTGAATAATCCATGGGATGGTAAGGCTTTAGTCTATTAAGACAATCCTCGCACACGAACCCCTGCCCACTTCCTTTGAATTTCAGACCGCATGCACCGCATGTATCTTCCGCAAGACCTAAATGCTGTAATAAGCCTACCAAAGGTAACCCTCCTTTCTCATGGAAACCCAATCTTTGCCGTTGGTTATTATGTGGTCAAGAAGCTCAAAGCCCATGATTTCACAAGCCCTTTTTACTCTTTTGGTGAAGTCTAAATCTTCCTGAGAGGGTTTAGGATTCCCCTTTGGATGGTTGTGAGCAATTATTATGCCATAGCAGGCGTTGACTACAGCATGATAGAGTATCTCTTTGGGTTCCGCATGAAGGGCGTTCATTCTTCCTATGGCTATTACCTCATGGGCAAGCAATCTGTTGGTAGGGCTAAGGTAGAGGGCTATTAGGTATTCCTTCCTGTTGTCCAGCTTGTTCTTTATAAAGCCGTGGACATCCTCTGGATTATTCATAAATACCCCCTCATAGGGGTCATTTATCCTTTTAGCAAGCTCCGTTATAGCCTTGATCTGACAGGCTTTGGCTTCTCCTATGCCTTTAAATCTTTCCATAAGCTCTTGCGGGGATAGGCTGGAAAGTGCCTGCCATCCTATCCTGAGTACCTCTCTGGAAAGGGATAGAACATCCACATCCCTTGTGCCAGAACCAAGCACGAGAGCCAGAAGCTCCTCTTCCGTTAGCGCGCCTGCGCCAAGTTGTAGAAGTTTTTCCCTTGGTTTAAGACTGCTGGGCATCTCCCTTATGTTTTTACTCCTCTGGTACATCCCTTTCCACCATTACTTTTATAAGCCTTCTTTCGTCCCTCTGAACCACCTTAAACCTATAGCCACCATACTTTACGGTATGACCTTTTTCTGGGATTCCCTCCGTGTAAAAGCAGAGAAAACCGCCCAGCGTGGTATAGGGTCCCTCGGGAAGTTCAAGACCAAGCATTCTCTCAACCCTCTCCTTCTCTATAGCACCGTCCAGTATCCACCTCTCTCTTTCTATTTGTAGCACATCTTCCTCTTCATTCTTTGTGCCTTCCGAAAGCCCTCCTATTATGTAGTCCTGTAGGTCATCCCAGGTTACTATGCCAAGAAGGTTTCCCCTCTCGTCAACCACCACGCCTACCTGTTCCTTACTCTTCTTAAAGACTTCAAAGGCTTTCTCTACAGTGGTAAACTCGGAAAAGTAGTGCACTGGTCTTATGTGCTCTTTTATGGACCTGGCGTGCCTGCTTTGAATGAGGTCAAAAAAGTCCACATAACCCACTATCTGGTCTACCCTTTTCCTGTATACGGGTAGCCTTCTGTACTGGCTCTCTTTCATTAGCTCCATAACCTGCCCCACATGGGCGCTCTCTTCCACCATGACCACTTCCTGAAGGGGCTTTGTTTCCTCGGTTATGAAAAGGTCCCTCATGGTCAAGATTTGCATGGCAATGCGCAGGTTTTCCTCTTTTCCTACCACCTTTTCCATCAGTCTGAGAAGGTCATCCCTTTGGAATTTCTCTTGGTACTTTTCTTTTAATAGGTCAGTAATGGACCTGCTCAGAACCCTGGAGGCAGTTAGTAAGGGCTTTGTGAAGTTTTTTAATTTACTCAAAACCCAGAGGGACGGAAAGAGGAGTCTTTCCGCATGCTTTTGGAAAAGGCTTTTTGGCAAAAGCTCGCCAAATAGCAGGGTAAATACCACAAGACTTGCGGACATGAGCATCTCAAAACCTCTCAAGAAGCTTACATACTCTGAAAGCTTTATCATCCCAAGGGTGTAGAAGGTAGAAGCGAATACTATGCTCACCGTGTAACCAAGCATGGTAAGGGTCACATACTCTTCCGGGTTTTCGTAAAAATCCTTCAGGAATTTCTGCTTTGTTCTTTCATAGAGACCCAACACCCTTACCCTATCTACACTAACAAGGGCAATCTCTGAACCCGCAAAGAAAGCCTCAAGCAAAACAAAGAAGAAGGTGCCAAGAAGAAAGCCTAATATCTCCATCCTACCACAACCCTGTCCTGACCGGCATAGTCCTTTATGACCTCCACCTTATAGCCTAAGGATTCAAAGATTCCCCTGACCACCCTTCCCTGATCATGTCCTATTTCGAAGGCAAAGAACCCATTACCCTTTAGGTATTTTTCCAGGTCCCTGCCTATTCTTACATAGAACTCCCAGCCTTCCATGCCCGCTATCAGAGAATTGTAGCCTTCTAATCTTACGCCCTTTGATAGGCTTTCCCACTCGGACATGGGTATGTAGGGAGGGTTGGAAACAACGAAGTCAAAGGCTTTTGGCTTTATAGCCTCAAAAAGGTCACTTCCCACAAGCATTAATCTTTCTGATACTCCGTGTCTCTTTGAATTTCTCCTTGCAAGCTTTAGAGCTTTTAGGTTTATATCGCTGGCTAACATCTTAAGGCTCTCCCTACAAAGTAGAAGGCTTATGCTTATACAGCCTGTGCCAACACCCAATTCAAATCCAAGCATGGGTTCTTCCAAAGGAAGCCTTTTCAAAACCTCTTCCACCAATATCTCCGTCTCCGGCCTTGGTATAAGCACGCCCTCTTCCACATAGAAGGTGTTTCCATAAAAGTCCCACTCGCCGATAAGATACTGAAGGGGGTAACCCTCTTCAAGCTTGTTGAGCTTATCAAGGAATTCTGTCCTCACCTCGTGGGACACTTCACATTCCTCCATTAAGTAGAGTTCTTTATGGTTTACCTTGAGCAGGTGTGCTAAGAGGAGGATTTTGTCCCTGAGGGAGATTCTGCTGGGTTTGGACAGGAGATCTTTGACCCTCATCCTTTATGAGTGAGCCCTTCTTGGAGGGGTGGGTCAAAGCAAGAAGCACGGCAAGAAACATTAATGTAAAGCCTAGCCAGTAGGTAGCCTTTGTAAGTATGGTGTCTACGCCACCTGGGCCAAAAACCCCCTGCCCCATACCACCAAAGGCGGTTCCCACATCCCCCCTGCTCCTTTGCATGAGCACAACCGCCACAAGCAGAAGGGCGGTTATTATAAAAAGTGTCAACAAGAGGTAATACATACCTAAGATTATACATCCAATCTGCCGTCTTTTAGCCTGTAAATGCGATCAAAGTAGTCCCTCATAGCCTCGTTATGGGTAGCGACCAAAAAACTTAAACCCTTTTCTTCCCTTAACCTAAGGAAAAGCTCGAATATTCTCCTGCCTTCTGCAAGGTCAAGATTTCCCGTAGGCTCGTCCGCCAGCAGGAGCTTGGGCTCTAGCATCAATGCCCTGCCTATTGCAACCCTTTGCTGTTCACCGCCAGAAAGCTGGCTTGGTCTGTGCTTTAGTCTATGTGTAAGTCTTAAATATTCAAGAATATCAAGGGCCCTTTCCTTTGCCCCCTTGATGCCAGCAAGCTCCCCTATAAGGCTAAGGTTTTCCAAAACATTAAAGTCCTCAAGAAGGTAGTAGAATTGAAAGACAAAAGCAATGTATCTCTTTCTCAACTCCGCAAGCTCGCCCTCGTCCATACTGGTCAACTCTTTATCCAGCAAATAAACCCTCCCCCCTGTAGGTTTTTCAAGTCCTGCCAGAAGGTGTAGCAAAGTGCTTTTGCCAGAGCCTGAAGGCCCCATAAGACCCACTACTTCTCCTTCCAGCACTTCAATGCTTACCCCTCTTAACGCCTCCACACCATTGGGATAGACCTTACGGAGATTTTCCGCATAAAGAATCCTACTCATTCCTCAGCACATACACTATGCTTTCTCTACTTGCCCTGTAAGCAGGCAAAAGGCTTGCCAACAGAGAAAGAATAAGAGCGCCGATAATTGTAAAGATTATATCGCCCTTTTCAAAGTAGACGGGCACATGATCCATGAGGTAGACATCCGCAGGAACCCTCACAAGCTTGTATTGGTTTATAAGATAGCCACCCAGAAGGGATAGAAAAAGACCCATGATAGTTCCTGCAGTAGCAATGAACAGCCCTTGAGTCATGAAGATGAAAACAACCTGCCTACTCCTAAGACCAAAAGCCCTAAGCACCGCTATGTCTTTCATCTTCTCTTTCACCTTCATAAAAAGAAGGCTTGTTATGTTGAAGGAAGCTATCAAAACCATAAACATCAAAACAAAGGATATGCCCACCTTTTCAAGTTGAAGGGCGTTAAAAAGAGGCTTGTTGAGGTCTATCCAAGAACGCACTACCGCCTTACCGCCAAAGAGTTTCTCCAATACGACCTTTACCTCCTGAGCCTTGTAGGGGTCTTTCAGGTATATTTCGTATCCAATAAGCTGGTAGTCGTTGCCAAAAAAGTCCAGGGCTGTTTCTAAACCCATGATCACAGTTGCATAATCCTGGTCAAAGATGCCCCTTTGAAATACGCCCTCCAAAGTAAAGGCTCTGACCTTTGGCAGAAATCCAAGGGGAGTTCGTCTGCCCATTGGTGACAAAAGAAGGACTTCTTCCCCTTCCTTTAGTCCAAGTATGTCCGCAAGTCCCTTACCGACGGCGATGCCGTCCCTTATCTCAACACCGTAAATATTTTTTGCGTCCGTAAAACTTAACGCCCTCACGCTAACGCTAGAAATCCTACCATCCTTTGACATGAGCCCCTGATAGAGGACAAGGTGGTAAACCCTATCGACCTCCTTAACATCCTTAAGAATATCCCCATATCTTTCTTTTCCGTCGCTGTCTATTAGGCTAACGAGTATATGTGGGGAGGCGGAGAGAATTTTTTCTCTGAGCGCCTGCTGAAAGCCTGCAAACACTCCCATGGTAAGGAGGAGGGCGCTGACTCCAATGGTTACACCGAGTAAAGCTATGAGAGAGACCAACTGGGTGGATGTCCTTCCTGAAAGCAGATGCCTAAAAGATAGCTTAAGAAGTGGTGTCATAGTGATTTTAACTGTTCCAATATCTCCCTTTGTCTCCTCATGATGTATTGCCTAATTTTCTTTTTCTGGTCCTCCTTTAGGATTATTCTTAGGCCTAACCTTATGTAAACATCTCCTTCCCTGCTTATGATATTCTTAAGCTCTCCTTGGGATTGTACTTTACCCTCTTTTGGTAATTCTATCTCAACATCAAAAGGCGTATGCATCTTGTGAAGGTCTGTTGCTATGCTTGAGAGTATATCCATAAATCTGTTTATATCCTCGCTTAACACCGTAACACCGACTCCAGACTCGCTAATATCGGTAGCTTTGGCTCTCACTATGCATTTGTCCTCCACGCAAAAGGACACATACACGGGCTCCTTTTCTGTTGGTTCAACCCTTATGAATTCCCTCATTACTATGGGAGGTGCAGGCACGGGAGAATCCACCTCCAAAACAAGCTCGTCCCTTATGTTGCTAAAGACCTTACACACAAGGAAAAGTTCTCCTATTTTTATGTAAACGGGTGTCTTCTCAGAGAAAACATGTCTGAACTTGCACTCCCTGAAGTTAAAACTAACAAACCTTTCTGAAGGTGATACCCATCGTATGGTAAGCTTTACCCTTATGGGTATCTCTTTCCAGGAGGTTATAACTTCGTATTCTTTCCCCTTCTCTAAGTCTCTTAGTATGTCGGTTAGAGCCATGGCTTTATTATACCCTCTTCGTTTATTATGGCGGTTATGTTCTCCGGGGGTGTTATATCAAAGGCAAGGTGAAGGGCTGGAGATTCCTCTGGTGCTATGAGCACATCCCTTATAAACTTTACCTCCCTCTCGCTTCTTTCCTCGATATTTATACTATCTTCACCGCAGGAGTTAAAATCAAAAGTTGACTTGGGAGCCACCACATAAAAGGGTATGCCATGAAGCCTGGCAAGCACAGAAAGTGAGTAGGTGCCTATCTTGTTGGCAACATAATAGTCCCTTGTAATCCTGTCCGCACCAACCAGCACGCAATCCACCAATCCTTTCCTCATCAAAAAGCCGGCCGTGGAATCCGTTATTATCTTGTGGGGTATGCCTTCCTTTAAGAGTTCCCAGGCGGTAAGCCTTGACCCCTGAAGATAGGGCCTTGTTTCGTCAACCCAGACAAATACATCCTTTCCTGCGCGGCGGGCAGACCTGATAACCCCAAGGGCTGTGCCCCATCCCGCGGTGGCAAGGGCTCCCGTGTTGCAGTGGGTTAGCACCCGTGCACCCTTTGGTATAAGCCCCTGCCCCAACTCTCCCATCCTTCTGTTTGCCGTATAGTCCTCTTCTTCTATGGCTCTTGCCTCCACCTCTATATCCCTTCCCTCCTCAAAGGCTTTCCATAGCCTGTCCAAAGCCCAGAAAAGGTTGTAGGCGGTTGGTCTTGTGCTTCTTAAAGTCTCGTAAACAACCCTTGGGTCCTCCCCAGACTTCACCCCCAGAACAAAGCCGTAACCTGCAACACATCCTATGGCTGGCGCCCCCCTTACTGCCATATCTTTTATCGCTTTGGCTACAGCCCGATAGTCCCTAAGCTCAAGCCAAATCTCTCTCTCTGGAAGCATTCTTTGGTCTATAAGCATCAAACTGTTGCCCTTCCAGTAGAAGGCTTTCACTTCCATAGACTATATAGTTTAAACCCAGATTTAAGCTTGAAGAGTAAAATGTAACTTACTATAGCAAGTAAAAACATGCCTTTTTTTTATTTGTAGTATTTCATTCCGATACCGTTGTTGGTCCATGGTGTTCTATGCACATAGAAAGTAGGCTGAGAACATCTGAAAATTCTCCAATAAGCATGTGACAACAATTATAAAGTATAAGCAAAAAGTATAAGAACTTAGCTTCAAAAGCACCATCGCAAAAGCCTGACAAGTTCCTACATCCCCAGTTCTGTTTATAAAGCTTTGTGTCCCCT
>JAOAIS010000005.1 GCA_026414575.1 Aquificaceae bacterium
AAAAGCTCTTACAATTTTCATGGCAGTTTAGCCTTCATCATAATCATTTTTAGAACCTTTTTCTGGTGGGTCCCGTATGTAAACTGCAAAATAATAAATAATAACTTGCTGTATGTAAACCGAAAGTGGTATAAGACAAAGTTGGTAAGAAGAAGACAAGTGCTTACCAACCCATGGATATTCAAGCTACACACTTAATAAAGGAAAAACAAAAACCGCGCAAGCGCCAGAAGCTCTTATCTTGTCTCCCCTTTCATCAAACACGCCACCAGAAGACAGCCACCGCAAGACTAAGGATTATATTATGACAGTGTTCTTGACCTAAGAATTCTGCTGAAAACACATCACACAGGACTTCTAACTTGATACCTTTCTGCAAGACCCACAAGGCCTGCCAATTTATAACGGCCTTTGGTTCCACAGGTATAAGGTTTACAGACAGAGAAGACTTATTAATTAGAAAACTCGTAGAAGATAGGGTAAAAGTCTGCATAAAGTTCCATGTAGCGCCGGACATAAAGAAGGGAAAAGCCGTGAACATAAAGGTAGCATGTGGCGGTGTGTGGCCATTGGAGTATTGCACAGCTTATAGACACGGCCGTAGACGAGACTGAAGTTTTAGGTTGAAGGGCTAAGGAATTTACGGCGGAGGCTTGACATGATATAAAGACGGTATTTATACCTTTTTATCTTTGAAGTTGTGGTTTGGATATTATGTGATTGCGTGATGTCAGAAAACACACAGAAAGGACTCAATTCTAATGTAATGCTTGAGAGCGTGCTTTTGAGGACGGCTCAGCTATTGGGGTTAGCCAATGTAGGGTGACCATAGGGGCTAGAGCGTAGTTTGAGGGCTTAGAGGATGATGGGTTGGTTATGGGACGGGGCAATAGAATCAACTTAACTTTCTTGATTTTAATTTTTTGAGAGTTCATTACTTAGGCTAATGTGCCTTTGGAAGATGGGGGCAGGTTTTCTACTGCTTTTCAGTCTGCGTTTTTAGCCCTTCTACCATACTTGAGTTAAAAAGTTCTAGAATCACAGTATAATAAAAACACCTGAATAAAAGGAGGTGTATGTATGCTTGAATACGCCCAGAGGATAAGGAGCCTTCCTCCATACCTTTTTGCCCAGATTGACCAAAAAAAGAGGGAAAAGCTGGCTCAGGGTGTTGACCTTATTGACCTTGGCGTAGGAGACCCAGACCTTCCAACGCCAACACCCATAGTAGAGGCCATGAAAAGGGCGGTAGAAAAACCAGAACATCATAGATACCCTTCCTACGAGGGCATGCTTTCCTTCAGACAGGCGGTAGCGGACTGGTATAAAAGGCGTTTTGGCGTAGAGCTTGACCCAGCTTTGGAGGTGGTCACCCTAATAGGTTCAAAGGAAGGCATAGCTCACTTCCCTCTTGCCTTTATTGACCCGGGGGACGTTGTTCTTTGTCCAGACCCTGCATACCCCGTCTACAAGATAGGAACATTGTTTGCTGGGGGCGAGCCTTACATCTTGCCCCTGAAGGAAGAAAACGCCTTCTTGCCAGACTTTAGGAAGGTTCCGCAGGATGTGCTAAAGAGGGCAAAGATTATATGGATAAACTATCCCAACAACCCTACCTCTGCGACGGCCGATGAAGCCTTCTACAGAGAGTTAATAGACTGGGCAAGGGAGCACAGTATAATAGTGGCTTCTGACCTTGCCTACTCGGAGGTGTACTTTGGTGACAAAAAACCCATGTCTATACTCCAGATAGAGGGGGCCAAGGAGGTGGCCATAGAGTTCCACTCCCTATCCAAAACCTTTAACATGACGGGCTGGCGTCTTGGTATGGCGGTGGGCAATAAAAACCTGATAGCGGGCTTGGGAAAGGTAAAGACAAATGTGGATTCGGGACAGTTTCAGGCTATTCAGGAAGCCGGCATTACAGCCCTGAAGCTTCCTGAGGAGGAACTGCATAAGATAAGGGATGTTTACGGAGAGAGGAGAAGGGTTATGGTGGAGGCTCTGGATAGGGTCGGACTCGAAGTCTTTAAATCTGATGCCACCTTCTACTTATGGGTGAAGGTGCCAAAGGGCTACAGCTCTGCAAGTTTTGTTTCAATGCTTTTGGATGAGTGCGGTATAGTATGCACTCCCGGCAACGGCTTTGGTGAGCATGGAGAGGGTTACTTCAGGATTTCTTTGACTGTCCCCACCAGTAGGCTTCTTGAGGCGGTAGACAGAATCGGATCTCTGAAGCTATGAAGAAGAGGGAAATTTGGGCTTCGAGGGTAGGACTTATCTTCGCAGCCGCGGGCAACGCGGTGGGACTTGGTAATCTATTAAGGTTTCCTTCCAAGGTTGCCCTCTATGGCGGTGGTGCTTTCATGGTGCCTTACTTTGTGGCTCTTTTCCTTCTTGGCATACCTCTGATGATACTCGAGTGGGTCATAGGGAGATATGCAGGTGCAAGGGGACACGGCTCCATGACGGGCATAATGGGTTCTCTGTTCCACCATGCCAACTGGGCAAGGGTTCTGGGCTCCTTGGGCGTCGCCATACCTTTTCTTATAGTATGCTACTATATCTACATAGAGTCCTGGACTCTGGGTTTCGCCTTCTTTTCTCTCCTTGGCCAGATACCAGAACCAGTAGCAAGCAGCGACCCAAAGACGGCCATGACACCCTATGTGGAGTTTTTTAAGAGCTATACCGCTCCATCTCCCGTCGCCATATTTTTTCTTCTTGTTACCCTCTTAATAAACTGGTACATACTCCAGAGGGGCGTCGTAAAGGGCATAGAGTTTACAGCCAAGCTCGGTATACCTGCCCTACTTTTAATGGGTATTTTTCTGGCGGTTGTATCCCTTTCCATAAGGGGGGGCAAGGGTTTTGAGGGTTTACTTTACATATACACTCCAGATTTTAGCAGAATATGGGACCCACATGTGTGGCTCGAAGCCTCTGGTCAGATATTCTTTACCCTCTCTCTGGGCATGGGTGCTATAGCTACTTACGCAAGTTATGTAAAGGCAAGGGAAGATGTGCTAAAGGCTGGACTCTGGACTGCTGGCATAAACGAGTTTGTTGAAGTGGTAATAGGTGCCAGCATAGCCATACCTGCCGCCTTCGCCATGTTCGGCGCTCTTGCGGTGCCAGAGCTTGCCAAAGAGGGCACCTTTAGGCTTGGTTTTATGTCCATGCCCGCAGTCCTCATGGCTCTGCCCTTTGATTGGCTTCTTTCGGCCCTTTGGTTTTTACTGCTTTTCATAGCAGCATTAACATCCTCCCTTGCTCTTATACAACCCCTCATATCCCTCTTTGAGGATGAAATGAGATGGAAGCATTCTAAGGCTGTGAATGTTTCCATGCTTATGGTAAGCGTAGGCGCTTTTCTCTCTGCCTTCTTACCTGGCTTTATTGATGAGCTGGACTTCTGGGCTGGAACCTTTATGCTTGTCTTTTTTGCTCTTGTGGAGATAATAGTATTCGTGTGGATATTCGGTGTTCACAAGTTCCATCATGAGCTAACAAGGGATGTTTTTATGAAGGTGCCCAAGGGGTTTGTTTATTTCTTTGCAATCACATCCCCCATATTCCTCGTTGCCCTGCTCTATCAGTGGGGTGTTTTGCAACTGCCTAAAGTTGTTGCCAGTGCGGACTCTACCGTGGTAATAGCAAGGCTCTTTATCCTATCTACTCTGGTTTTTCTTGCCTTTGTTGCGGTTGATAGCAGAAGAAGATATCTCTCTGGACCCCATCTATGAAGGAGTTCGAACTTTCACACTTAGCCACTGGTGTTCCGGGAATAGATTTCAACCTAAGTGTAATGGAAGCTCTAAGAGCTTTTGAAGAGTACGGCATATACGATTTCCTTGTGGTGGTGAGAGAAAACATACCCATAGGTATAGTTAACAAACTTGACCTCATAAAGGCTCAACATAAAGACTACCTCACCGTTGGAGATTTGGCACGTCCACTCATGAAGCTAAAAGTCTCGAACATAAAAAGTGAAGAGCTTGCCTATCTTTTGGATTTTTTTAATTCTTCAAAAAACCCCATAATAATCGTGGATAGGAAAGGAGCCTACATGGGTGTTCTTTTTTACCATGTGGTCCTTCACCATATAAGCCTTTTCAAGGAGATTACTATACCCGTGTTTCAAAAACTTAGGTCCATGTTTGGTCAGGAATACTACTTCTACTGCTTCTACATAAGCGGTGCTAAAGAATTTGGTTCATCGGGCAGGGAGAGCCTTCAGAGAATACTCTATGAGGGCGTAAAAAACAGCATACCTGGCGATGTTGGCATTTCTTACGAGGAGGGTGAAATATACGCCCTATCCAAGGTCAGAATGAAAGAAGAAGAGCTAAAGGCTTTTTATGAGGAGTTCCATAGGGAATTTACGCTTCTCTATTCTGAGGCAAGACCTGTGTACTTGTATGGCTATTGTTTTTCTCTTAAGGAGGTGCAGAACTTTGAGGAGTTTTTTAGATTGAGCTCGGACCTTAAGAAGAGGATGGAGGATGTGCATGATGCCTCCTTTTTCATATTTCAAGGCGATAAGTCTTCCGTTGTGCTGTGCGAATACGAAAGGAGGGAGTTTATAAACCAGATAAAGCTAAAGATAAAACAGGAATTTGAAAAAATCGTGGAAGGTCTGAAAAGGATAGACAGAGACCTCTGGGAAATAGCCCTCTATGACTTTTTTAAGAACTATCCCTACTTTGAGCTTTTTTACATCATAGGAGAGAGCGGTCTACAGGTTTCCAACAATGTGGTCAACCCAAAGCTAACCTATCCTGTCAAGGTGGGCAAAAAGGGTGCAGACAGGTCTGAAAAAGAATACTTTAAAAAAGCAGGCTACGAGGATGTCTTTATTTCTAACATATACATATCTCAGGCCACTGACGACTTTTGCATAACAGTTTCAAAAAAGTTCAGCTACGGTGGGAAGTCTTATGTGCTTGCGGGCGACATAAACTACAGAGAAATCCACAAGTTGGTGAAAGGTTATGCCAGTGCAGGCAAGGCTGATAGGTAGTTTTAACTACAAGAGCCTTAGGTATACAAAAAACCATCCCTTAAGGATTCCAAGGGTTTCTTTGCTTTTGGAGCTTCTCTTCTCCCTTGGGCTTTTGGAGGAGGGGGAGCTGGTAGAGAGTAGACCTGCCCTATGGGATGAGCTGATTCTCTTTCATGAGGAAGAATACCTGAAGGCTCTCGAAGAGTGCGACCGCTGTATGTGTGTGAAGGACGGATACAGAGAGAGGTTTAATATAGGCACCTACGAAAACCCTATCTCCCCAGCTATGTGGAAGGGGTCTCTTCTTGCCACGGGTTCTTCTATTCAGGTGGTGGAGATGTTTCTTGGAGGCTCTATAGCCTTTAACCCTGCAGGAGGTATGCACCACGCCTACCCCTCAAGGGCAAGGGGTTTTTGCTTCATAAACGACCCGGGCATAGCTATCCAGTATCTTCTTGAAAGAGGCTTTAAGAGAGTGCTTTATGTGGATTTGGATGCTCATCACTGCGATGGTGTGCAGGACTTTTTCTATGAAGAGGATAGGGTTTTTGTGCTTTCCTTGCATCAATCTCCCGATTATGCCTTCCCCTTTAACAAGGGTTACCTGCAGGAGAGGGGCTCTGGCAGAGGTAAGGGCTACAATCTGAACCTACCCCTACCCCCAGGCATAAAAGATGGAGAACTCCTTTATGTTCTTGAGAGAACTCTCCCCCTTGTCAGGGATGTGTTCAAACCAGAGGTCTATGTGCTACAGCTCGGCACTGACATGCTTAGAGAAGACTACCTTTCCAAGTTTGAGGTCTCCAACGGTGGCTTTCTCAGGGCCTTTGACCTTGTAAGGGAGGTGCTTGGTGAAGGCATTTATCTTGGCGGTGGTGGGTACCATCCCGTAGCTCTGGCAAGAGCATGGGCTCTTCTGTGGTGTAGGATGAGCAACAGACCCATACAGGACAGGCTTACACCCGAGGCAAGAAAGGTGCTCCTGTCAGTGGACTTTGAAGAGTTTGAAGAGGATGCAAGCAGGTGCTACATGTACGAGAAACTCCTTGACCCACCAAACTACGGCGAAGTTCGGGAAAAAGTAAAAGGCTTAGTGGATGAGGCGCTGAGCTATTATCTCTGACTCGGGCTCTTCTTACATCTGAAAGATTTTTTCCGTAAGGGTTTTGTTCCGAGAAGCCCAGTCTCCAGAAAAGATACATAAGCTTGAAGAAGCCCCTAGCTACCAAGAAGGACCTCTTGGTTTTACAAGGCTGGCTGTGGTTTTAGGTTCTCATGTTGGCGGTTCTTTTGGTTATCTTGTGTGGATTCCATGCGGAGCTTTATAGAGGGCGCTCAGCCTTATCTTCCTCTCCTTCAAGCATGTCTTCAGAAACAACCCTATTCTTACCTAATTTCTTTGCCATGTATAGGGCTTTATCCGCCCTGTTGATAAGACTTTCTATGCTCTCCCCTCTTCTGTAATATGCCACACCCGAACTCAGAGTTATCTTTGGGACTTCACCCACCTTGAGCCTTTCCGCCTCAAGCCTTATCCTCTCTGCCACAAACCTTGCTTCCTCAAGCCCCGTATATGGTAGTATCACCAAGAATTCTTCACCGCCCCATCTTGCAGGTATGTCCGCAGACCTAATGTTGCCCTTTATAACTTCTGCCACAGCCTTGAGGACCTTGTCACCCACCTCATGTCCGTATGTGTCGTTTACTTTTTTGAAGTTATCCGCATCCATTAGTATGAGGCTAAACTCCTCCCCGTACCTGTCTGACCTTTCCTTCGCCTTCTTGAACTCTTCCATGGCATGGCTTCTGTTGTATAGTCCCGTAAGGGTATCGGTGGTCGCCATGCGATATAGCTCCATTTCCATTATCTTGCGCTCGGTGATGTCGGTTACTACTACGACAGTTCCCTCGTAGAGGTTTTTCTGAAGTATATGTCTTATGCTCACATGCACGTCCACCTTCCTTCCATCCTTTGCTACAAAAACTTCGTCTATGGATAGCTCCTCCCTTCTCTTTATAGCTTTGTATATGGGGCAATCCTCAATGGGGCCTGAATGATAGTGAACCAGTTGGTGCATTACCTGACCCAGCATCTCCTCCTTAGTGTATCCAAGCATGGCTGCCCCAGCTTCGTTCACAAACTTTATCCTGCCCTCCTCGTCCAGCAAAAAGAGACCACTTCCCATGCTCGCGGATATAGTATAAATACGCCTGTAGGCAAAGGTGGTCTCCCTGACCTGTTTTATGTAGAGGAATACGAGAAAGGCAAAAAGCCCCGCTCCAAAGAAGGAAAGCATGCTAAGGAAGTAAAACTCCCTCTGAACTGCCTCCATGTCTTTGGCCCTTGAGAAGGTAAGCATGAGCCCAGCTGGCTCCTTGCCTTCATATTCATAGAGTTTTACAACTCCTACCACATATAGCCTACCTTCCTTTTCAAGGAGCAAAGAGGTGTTACCTTCTTTAGAAAGGACGCTTCTTAGGCGCTCTTTCAGAAGTGGTAAAAGTCCTCTGAATTCTTCCGTAAGGGGTAGCTTTTCCGAAAGGTTCATCAGACCGTTGGTAAGCGGACAGGTGGTGATTAGCTCCCCTACATCCTCGTCGGGCTTTGGCTCTTCTTTCTCGAAATACCAACCTTCAAGACCTGGGACTGGGGCGTAGTAACGTAGCGCAAGCTCTTTTTCTGTCCTTTCCTCAAGAAGCTTACCGTTTAACAGTAATACGAGGTCTCCGTGAGGTGCAACCCTGAGAAACCCCTTCCTGAAAATGTTTACGGGCCTTGACATTTCAACCGCACCCAGATGCCTACCCTCGGGTGTGATGATGGGGTAGGCAAACCTAAGCCCGCTGAAAATTCTACCAACCGCAAAGCCAGCGGCAGGTTTTTTCTCCCTGTTAGCAAGAACTATTGGCAATTTCAAACTACTTAGGTCATCCCCGTGCATACTGGGCGCATGTAATCTCAAGAAGCTTCTGTTGTCCGGAAGAGCAAATTGGAATTCCCATATGGTCTCTGTCCCTTTGAGGTCTTCATACTCTCTGTAAAGCTTTCTAAAGAGCAAGGTCCTTGCTTCTTCTTCTTTGCCCCGAAGGGCAAGCTCAAGAATTTCGTATATTTCCCTCTTGGATACATGCTCTCTAAAAATGCGGTCAAAAACCTCCTGACTGGATGACTGAAGTAGTCGGTAGGTAGCTTCCGCATTTAGCAAGTTTTTGTGGAGAATTGCTTCCTGAATTTGGTCTCTAAAGAATTTAAAAATGTAAAGAGCCGGCAGAAGGAGAATGAAAAAAACAAAAACCGCCGTCCAATAACTCAAAAAAATCCGGCCCAATCCGTAGCTTTTCATTTGGGTATATGTCTTTTGTATTTTTCCACTATATTAAAGTCCTCGTCACTAACCTTGGAAAAGCCGTATCTACCCTCCGCGAGCTTTTTTTGCTCCTCGGGTGTTAGGGAAAAGAGAGCTTCCTCTATCTTTCTTATAACCTCCGGCGGAAGGGTTTTTGTGTTTGCTACCAAAGGAAGGCTGGGCCAGCGCGGAGACTCTCCAAGGGGTCTAAGACCAAAGCCTTTGTATTTTTCAAAAACCTTTCTGGAAACCATACCCGCCCCATATTCTCGAGCTAACACCGCCTTAACCACATCCTCATGGGTTGGCAAAAACCTGTAACCCAGTTTTTCAAGGCTTATGTTTTTTTCTGAAAGTATTATGCTGGCACTGAAATATCCGCAGGTGCTCATCTTCTGGGGAAGGGCAATGGGTCCCACCATATCCTTTAACCTGTGTGGACCATCCACGGCACTAAAGAGTATGCAGGAGTAAGAGGCACCCTTGGGGTCTCTATTGAAGGAGGCTATGGCTTTTGCGTGCTGGTATTTTTCTTTAAGTTGGTAGTAGGTAAGTGTACACATGGTTATGAGGTCAATCTCACCCTTCATAAACTTTTCAAAGAGCTCTTCATAGCTTCTGTAGTGGTACATCTCAAAGGTAAATCCCGTCTTTTTTTCAAGAAGCTTAAGCAGGGGAGAGTATGCCCTTATGAGTTCTTCTCTGTATGCACCCGGAAGGGGCGCAAACCTGATCGTTTCAGATAGAGCTAAATCTATAGAAAGGAATACCAAGAGCAAAAGACATAAACGACTTTTTAAAACCACATCAAGATTATAACATTATAAAAAAGAGCTTGTCTACGGTCTGGGGCATGCTTTTGAAAGATGCTTGACAAAAGCCGTCCCGTAGGGCATATATTTAATCTTTGGGTTATGAAGGTTGTAGTAAACGGCGAGGAACTAAAGCTCCAAGAGGGCGCAACCCTTGAACAACTCCTGAAAATAATGAACATCCCCGTAAAGCCCTTAGGACTTGCGGTGGCAGTAAACGAGGAGGTCATCCCCAAAAGCAAGTATTCTGAGTGCAAGCTAAAAGAGGGCGACAAGGTTGAAATAGTGAACATAGTAGGAGGTGGATAGATGCTGGATTGTGAAAGGCTTCTGGAAGAGGACTTTTTTGAGATAGCGGGAAGACGCTTTCGCTCAAGGCTAATAATAGGCTCGGGTAAATTCAGGAGCTTTCAGGAAAATAAGGAAGTCCTCGAGGCTTCAGGTGCAGAAATCATTACGGTGGCGGTCAGAAGAGTAAACATCACAGACAGGTCAAAGGAAAACCTCTTAGACTATATAGACCCGAATAAATATCAAATACTTCCCAACACTGCAGGCTGTTACACTGGGGAAGAAGCCATAAAAACCGCCATGCTCGCCAGGGAAGCTACTGGTATAAACTGGGTCAAGCTGGAGGTCATAGGTGACCAAAAGACCCTACTGCCCGATATGGAAGAAACTCTCAAGGCGGCAAGGTTTTTGGTAAAGGAGGGTTTTGTGGTTCTTCCCTATGTTTTTGACGACCCGGTGTATGCCAAAAAGTTTGAGGACGCGGGCTGTGCGGCGGTCATGCCCCTTGCGGCACCAATAGGCTCCGGTCTTGGTATGCAGAACCCCTACAACCTTATCTTTATAAAGGAAGCGGTGTCTGTCCCTGTCATAGTGGATGCAGGTATAGGCAGTGCTGGAGACATTCCACCGGTTATGGAGCTGGGAGTGGATGGGATACTTACCAACACAGCCCTTGCGGAAGCCAAAGACCCTATAAAAATGGCGGTGGCTATGAAACATGCGGTGATTGCGGGAAGGCTCTCTTACCTTGCGGGCAGGATGCCCAAAAGAACCTACGCAGTGCCATCTTCGCCCCTCAAGGGCATACCCTACAAGACATGATGGATGTGGCGGTCATAGGCGCCGGTATATCGGGCCTTTCCGTAGCTTGGCACCTTTCTGAGAAGGGTTTTCATGTTCAGGTTTTTGAAAAGGAAGAAACCCCGGGAGGCAACATACAGACTCTTAAAAAGGATGGCTATATCCTGGAGCTTGGTCCACAGACGGTGCTGGCGGACAAAAAGGTTGAGGAGTTTCTGAAAAACGCGGGTATAGAGCCTGAGTATGCCAGCGAGAAGGCGAAGATAAGATACATTTACAAGAAGGGTAGGCTCATACCACTACCCATGTCACCCCTTGCCTTTTTCCGCTCTCCCCTGCTGTCCTTCGGGGCTAAGCTAAGGGTCCTGAAAGAACCCCTTGTGCCACCCTCTGTAAAGAGCGAAGAGAGCATAGGAGAGTTTGTAAGAAGAAGGCTTGGTGGGGAGTTTCTTGACTATGTGGTGGCCCCTTTTGTATCTGGTGTCTACGCAGGTGACCCAGAAGAGCTCTCAGTCAAGTATGCGGTAAGAAGGGTTTACGAGCTGGAGCAAAAGTTTGGCAGCCTAATAAAGGGTGCTATAAAGCTTAAAGCTCTTGGTCCTGGTGGAAGGCTCATATCCTTTAAAGGTGGGAACCACAACCTTATAGAGCATATTTCTTCCAAGCTTAATGTGGAAAAGGATAACGTGGTTCTTAGAGTAAGGCGGAAGGAAGACAGATTTATCATAGATACCAAGAGGGGCAAGCACGAGACAAGAAGCGTAGTAATAACCGCACCTGCCACCTCTGCCGGCTATCTTCTAAGGGACATATCTTGGAGTGCATCCGAAGAGTTTGACAAAGTATACTATGCACCTGTGGTGGTAGTTCATGTGGTAGTAGATAGGGGGTCAGTTCCACCGGGTTTTGGCTTTCTTGTGCCAAGGGTGGAGGGCAGGAGAGTGTTAGGAGTTCTTTTCTCCTCCCAGCTCTTTGAGGGCAGGTCTTCAAAGAATAAGGAGCTTCTTACCCTATACTTAGGAGGCGCCAAGGATCCTGAGGTAATAGACTATCAGGAGGATATGCTTTATTCCATAGTGGACAAGGAAATAAGGGAGATGCTCGGAATTCAAAAGCTTGAGTTTCTCAACCTAACAAGATGGAAAAGGGCAATTCCCCAGTACACCCTTGGCTACGGCAAGTACCTGGAGCTTGCTCAAACCATTGAAAAGGAAAACCCAGGTCTTTTCTTGGCTGGAAACTATCTGCATGGTGTTTCTGTGGCCGATTGTATAAGAGCCTCTTACCAGGTGGCAGAAAAGGTAGAGAGATATCTAACAGCAAGCTAAAATTTCCTTCAAAGTTTGTCTTAACGCATCGTGGTGAGAACCTTTCCAGTAAACCTTTCCGCAGTTGGGGCAAAGGGTAAAGTCCTGTCCAAAAATATAAACTGCAGGCGGTATTCTATCTTTCACCTCTTCCCTATCAACGGGGTTTAGCTCGGAGTTGCAGTGGTAGCACCTGTTTAGCTTGAGTGCTGGCTCTATACGAAAGTGTTTAACAATCAAGCATAGCTGGGCCTTCCATTCGTCCTTTGGTAGCAAGAGATAGCTTATACCCCAGGCCTTGAAGTGTCCTTCTAACTTTTTAGAGGTGGTTATAAAGACCCTATCGTAATGCTTTATAACCTCCGCCTTGTTTATGGGACCTTTTAGGAGCAAAACATCCTGCCCTAACAGCCTGAGCCATTGGGCAAGTCTGTGAAGGTCTGCCTCAAGCAAGAACCCCTTCAAGCTCTTCCTTCTTGACCACCTCCTCTGGGTGAGCTATTCTTCCGAGGATTGCGCTGGCGGCAACCACCGCAGGGTTTGCCAGATAGGCTTCGCTCTTTGGATGACCCATCCTGCCCGGGAAGTTTCTGTTGGAGGTGGATATACAGCGTTCACCTTCTGCAAGAATGCCCATATGACCACCCAGACAAGGACCGCATGTAGAAACTGAAACTGCGCAACCCGCCTCAAGAAAGATATCAATAAGACCTTCTTTTAGAGCCTGCATGTACACCTGCTTGGAGGCGGGTATTACTATGCACCTCACATAGGGATGGACCTTCTTACCTTTGAGTATGCTCGCCGCAATTCTGAGGTCTTCTAACCTACCGTTGGTGCAAGAACCTATAAAGGCTTGGTCTATGTTTATGTGGGTGGATTCGGACACGGGGTGAACATTGGATGGTAGGTAGGGCCAGGCAACAAGAGGTTCTATTTCGCCGGCGTTCCATTCGTAGACCACATCATAGCTAGCATCCGGGTCGCTTTGGTAGACCTTCCAAGGTTTTTTGGCCCTCTGGGAGACATACTCTATGGTTTTCTCGTCGGGCGCTATGATACCGCTTTTACCACCCGCCTCTATGGCCATGTTGGCTATGGTAAGCCTTTGTTCTACCGAAAGGCTCCTTATGGCTTCGCCTTCAAACTCCATAGCCTTGTATAGGGCTCCGTCCACCCCTATATGACCTATGGTGTGGAGTATAAGGTCTTTTCCAGATACCCAAGGCTGGAGCTTTCCATAAAAGATAAACTTCATGGTGGGCGGGACCTTGAGCCAGGTTTCGCCCGTTGCCATGGCGTAGGCTATGTCCGTAGAACCCATGCCAGTGGCAAAGGCACCTATACCACCGTAAGTGCAGGTGTGGGAATCTGCCCCTACCACCAGGTCTCCTGGCACCACTATACCCTGCTCGGGTAGTATGGTGTGCTCTATGCCTTCACCTTCCTGAAAGAACCATTTTATACGGTATTTTTTTGCAAAATCTCTTACTATCTTTGCCTGTTCTGCGGACTTTATGTCCTTGGCAGGAACAAAGTGAGAAAGCACAAGGGCTATCTTTTCAGTGTCAAAAACCTTGTTTATACCGTATTTCTCCAAGGTCTTTATGGCTAAGGGCGCAGTCACATCATTGGCCATGGCAAGGTCTACCTTTACGGTAATGAGCTCGCCAGGGTAAACTTCCCCTTTTCCTGCGTGGTCCGCCAGTATCTTTTCTGTAATGGTCATGCCCATACCTTTACCTCCATAAGGTTTTAGGTGACTATCTCTTGCTCAAGTTTTTCTTCCTTTTTATCCATCTTAAACTCTTCCTTTTTGCACTCGTTCCTTACCTCTACTCCATGGAGTTTTAGTATTTCCACCCCCTCGTCGCAGGACATGGTTTCCTTCTCTAAGAGCTTCTTAACTACCGCCTGTATGGCTTCCTTGTGTTCTAAGACTACCCTTTTTGTATCCTCGTAAGCCTTTGTAAGTATGTGCTTTACCTCTTCGTCTATCTCTCTTCTTAACTCTTCGCTCACATCTACGGAGGTGGTCATACCGCCTAAAAAGGGATTGGCATTTCTTCTGATGGCTATGGGGCCTATCTTCTCGCTCATACCCCACATGGAAACCATTCTGTAGGCAAGCTCTGTAGCTCTTTGTAGGTCGTTCTCCGCACCGGTGGTTATGCCCTCCCTTCCGTAGAAGATTTCTTCCGCCGCGCGCCCGCCCATCAAGGAAAGTATCTTTCCATAAAGGTCTTGTCTGTCGTACATGTGCTTGTCGTCGATGGGTAGCTGTTGTGTCACTCCAAGGGCCATTCCTCTGGGAATTATGGATACCTTATGTAGAGGGTCAGCGCCTACCACCATAAGGCTCATGATGGCGTGTCCCATTTCGTGATAGGCTATCTTCTCCTTTTCCTTGGGTGGTATGACCATGCCTTTTCTTTCAAGACCCATGGTAATCCTGTCTATGGCTTCTTCTATGTCTTCCATCTCTACAGCTTCCTTCCCTTTTCTTGCGGCAAGAAGAGCGGCCTCGTTCATCACATTTTCCAGGTCTGCACCAGTAAAGCCTGGCGTTGCCCTTGCTACTATTTCAAGGTCCACATTCTGCGCCAGTTTTTTGTCCTTGGCGTGGACTTTTAGTATTTCAAACCTACCCTTCACATCAGGTCTTGGTATGTATATTTGTCTGTCAAACCTGCCCGGTCTTAGAAGGGCTGGGTCGAGTATGTCTGGTCTGTTGGTAGCTGCTATTACGATTATGCCCTCTGATGTATCAAAGCCATCCATCTCAACCAAAAGCTGGTTAAGGGTCTGCTCCCTCTCGTCGTGCCCACCACCTAAGTTTAGAGCTCCCCTTGAGCGACCCACCGCATCTATCTCATCTATGAATATGATGCAAGGTGCATGTTTCTTTGCTGTGTCAAAGAGGTCTCTAACCCTTGCGGCGCCCACACCAACGAACATCTCCACAAAATCAGAACCAGAGACAGAAATGAAGGGCACATGGGCCTCCCCTGCGATGGCCTTTGCAAGAAGGGTTTTACCAACTCCAGGCTCTCCATAGAAAAGCACACCCTTTGGAGGTCTCCCCCCAAGCCTTTGGAACTTAACAGGGTCCTTGAGGTATTCTATGATTTCTTTGACCTCTTCCTTTACCTCTTCCATACCTGCCACATTTTGAAGGGTAACCTTTGGCCTCTCGTCTATGTAAACCTTTGCCCTACTTTTACCAAAGCTAAAGGCTCTTGAAGTGGGGTTTCCCCCACCGCTGACCTGTCTCATCATGTATATCCATATGCCTATGAATAGTAAAATGGGTAGCCATGAGACAAGAAAGGGCACGAGCCAGCCACCTTCTTGCACCGCTACTTCTACCTTTACTCCCTTTTCTACGAGTTTGTTTACCAAATCTGAGCCCGGAGGTATGCCGGTTTCTATCTTTTGGCCTTCGGTGGTTATGCCAGTAAGCATGTTATCTTTCACTTTTGCCTCTTTGAGTTTGCCCTCCTCCGCAAGCTCCAAGACCGTGTTTATTGGAGTTTTTGTTGATGAACTATTTCTATTGCCCTCAAAAAGGTTGAAGGCAAGAACCATAAAGCCCAAAAGCACAGCCCATATAAAAAGACTCTTCATCCACTGCATCTGCTACCTCCACACTTAGGGATTTAATAATAATCAAGCGTCATGGCTTTTCAAGTGTGAATCTTTCTCTAAGCTTCTTATAGTCCTCTCTATCTCCCCAAGATTTCTCAAGCCGTAAAGGTGGTAAACTACACGCCTCTTTATTGCCTCTGGAAGTTTCAAAAAGGCTTTCCTGTCTATTTCTCCCTCTTTGAGAAGCTTTCTTATGGCTTCTTCAGTAAGGGATTTTAAAAACTCCTCCTCTTGCTTGAGTATGCTCCTGAGCCTTAAAAAGCTATCTTCAAGTCTTGGGTTTATCTTCTTGAGTTCTGGAATGACCCTGTGCCTTATGAGGTTTCTTGGCACATCAAGGTTGTGGTTGGTGGAGTCTTCTACCCAGGCTTCACCCCTTATCCTTACAAAATCTTCGACTTCTTCCCTCCTTGCAAGATATAGGGGTCTTATTACGGCGCCTTCCCTTTCTTCAAAGCCCAAAAGTCCTTCCCTGCCAGAACCCCTCGTTATCCAAAGGAGAGCTGTTTCCACAAGGTCGTTAAGATGGTGGGCGGTGGCTATCAGGTCAAAGTTTCCCCTTTCCTTTATTCTGTAAAGGCTTTTGTACCTTAGCTCCCTTGCCTTTGCTTCTAAGTTGGAGCTTTTTGGGCTAATCTTGAGCCTTTCTACAAATATTTCAATTGCCTTATCCTTTGCAAAATCTCTGCAGAAGCTCTCGTCCCTTTCTGCCTCCTCTCCTCTGATACCATGGTTTATGTGGGCAAGGGCTAATCTTTTGAGCTTAAGAAAATCTCTCAGCTCTAACATACACAAGGCAAGGGCAACAGAATCAACACCGCCAGAAAAGGCAATCAAAAGACTTGAGCCCGCAGGTATTAATCCTTTGCTTCTTTGGAGGCTTACCACCTTTCTTAGTAGCCTGTGGTATTTCATTTCTTTAGCCTGTTTTTGACCTCCTCGTAGAAGGGGTGAGGGACTCCCTCTGTGCGCAGTTTTTCAAGCAGTTCTAAGGCCCTTTCCCTCTCTCCCTTCTTTTCCAGAAGATACACCATAAGCTCGTAAGAATTTAACTGTGGCATGATGCCACCTTTTTTTTCTTTCAGTCTTTCCTTGTATTCTTCAAAGAGTTCTAAATCCATAAGGGCGTACTTCTCCATCTTTTCAAGGTCGCGAATTTTCTGATAGAGCAGTAAAAGGTCGTTTAGGATAAGATGCTTTTCATAGGCGTCTTCTGCAAACTCAAGGGCTTTTAGGTAAAGCCATTCCGCATCTTGGTGCTTACCCTCGAGAAGGGCAGTCTGTGCAAGTGTTCCCAAAAAGGTAGCCCTTGTGTAGTCCATGCTTGAAACATCCCCAGCATCAAAGTGTTTGGCTCTGAAGGGAAAGCGCATGTCCTTAATGCTTTTGAGAGAAAAGTAATACTTGATTCTTTTTTGTTCTGACGGCTCGAGGGACTCGTACCATGCCCACAGGTCAAGGGCTTTTAGGACCCCACCCTTATCCCTGAATATGCGGAATACTCTACCAATCATAGGTGCTTCCAACACCCTCAATGACCATATCCCTTCTTACCTCCCTAATCTGATTGTTTTCATCTACATACACAAGATAGGGCCTGTAGCTTTCAAGCTCCCTTTCATTGTAGAGGGCGTAAGAAGCTATTATGATTATGTCTCCAACCGCTCCAAGCCTTGCGGCTGCACCGTTTAGCCTAACCTCACCAGAGTAGCGGGGCGCCGGTATTACATAGGTTGAAAAGCGGGCGCCGTTGTTTACATTGTAAACTTCTATCTTTTCAAAGGGCATTAAGTCTGCCGATTCCATGAGGGCTATGTCGAGGGATAGGCTGCCCTCGTAATGAATTTCTACACCTGTTATCCTTGCCCTGTGTACCTTTGACTTGAGCATAAACCTCTGCATGCCTACCTCCAGCGGATATAAAAATATAGTTTAAGTCTAATTAACTTCAAGCTCAAGCTTACAAAAAAGCATAAAAACTTAGCTTCAAAAGCACCATAACAAAAAGCTTAACAAGCTCCTACATCCCAGTCCTGCCCCTTACCAACTTCCCGCATGTCTTCACAAATTCTTGCTTTACTATTACTTATCAAAACTGCACACTTTACTGAACTGTTTTCAAAACACTCTATAGACTTCGCGTTTGAGTAGTATCAAAATATGCTGAGCCTTAAAGTGGTTAACTTTCTGATTAATTCTAAGGAAAAAGCTAAATCTTTATTGCTGATATACTTCATTTGTGCCACTTTTGGGACATGGCTTTTTGGGATGTGTAGCTATAGCTTTCTTGCCCTGTTTGGATTTAGAACAATTTTAGCTAAGGCTGGTTTGCATTAAGAAGGAAGTTGATGAAAGCATTCTTAAGCAAAAAAGAAGAAACTGAAGTTGTTTTTATTTGAAAGGAATTGAAAGGAAATGAGCGGGTTATTTATTTCCTTGTCAAGCCATTTAGAGATTGGTTCTGCTATAATTATTAGGCATGGAATATGCGTTCTTTGAGGGAAAATATGTTCCAGCAGAAGAAGCCAAGATAAATATAAAAACCAACTCCTTTCATTACGGAACCGCAGTCTTTGAGGGTATAAGGGCCTATTGGAACGAAGAGCATCAACAGCTTTATATACTCTTTGCAAGAGAGCATTACCACAGGCTTTTAAAAAACTGCAAAGCCATGTTCATGGAGATACCCTATGATTTAGAGGAGCTTGTGGAAATAACTGTTGAGCTTCTGAGAAAGAATCAGATAAGGGAGGATGTTTACATAAGGCCTGTAGCCTATTTTAAGGACCTCAAGCTCACACCCAAGCTCATAGATTACACACCTGAGATAGCCATATACACTTACAACTTTGGTAGATATCTGGATACCTCCAAGGGTATAAGGGTAAAAGTTTCCTCTTGGAGAAGGAACGACGACAACTCCATACCTTCAAGATGGAAAGTGGCGGGCGCTTATGTTAACAGCGCTCTGGCAAAAACGGAAGCATTGATTTCGGGCTACGACGAGGCTATAATGCTAAACCAACAAGGTTTTGTGGCGGAGGGTTCGGGAGAAAACCTTTTCATAGTAAGGGGCGGAAAGGTCATAACTCCGGCTTACTCGGAACATATATTGGAAGGCATAACAAGGAGTGCCGTTAAAAAACTGCTGAAGAATGAACTCGTGATGGAGGTGGAGGAGCGGGCCTTGGCTCGTAGCGAGCTTTACATAGCGGATGAGATATTTATGACGGGCACCGCCGCCGAGATAACGCCCGTGGTGGAAGTGGATAACAGGAAGATAGGGGACGGCAATATAGGAGCCATAACAAAAGAACTTCAGGACCTTTACTTTAGGGCAGTTAGAGGAAAGATAGACAGATATATGGGTTGGCTCACATCCGTTTATGAAAAGTGACAGACTGGAGTTTTTCAAAGAATTTGCCTATAAAGTCCTTAGCTACAACAGGTTAGCCTCTACCGACGGTCACAGGAAAGCCCATAGGCTCATAGAATACTTTCTCGAGCATACTTCGTGTAACTATACTAAAGAGAGCTTTGTGGTAAACAGGTTTATACCAAAGGAAGCCTGGTTGAAGGTAAAGGAAGAAAAGATAAAAGCGGTTGCTTACTTAGGAACTAAAAGGGTCGAAAAGAAGGCTTACATAAAAAGAGACTACATGGAGGGTGACATAGCCCTTCTGCCAGATGTTACCAAAAGCAAAGCCCTCGAGGCCCAGGAAAAAGGGGCTGTTGCCATAGTGACTTACAGAGAGAAGTTCAAGCTGAAAGGGTATGTTTACGGAGACTACATGGGCGTTGACATTCCTATTCTCTGCGTGGACAGAGAGGACGTAGAGAAGATAGAAGATTTCAATGTAGAGCTCTTTGTTAATTCTTCCGAAAGGTCCATATACTGCACGAACTTTTTGATGGAGCTCGGAAGAGGACCAGTCTTATATTTGGTGGCCAATATGGATACAGTGCATGAGATTTATGGAGCTATAAAAGGTGGAGTTGGCTTTTTGATGCTGCTGTTTCTTTACGAGGACCTTAAGGATACATATAATGCACCCTACAGGCTTAGGTTTCTTATAACCGATGGTAGGGAACTTGGCTTAGAGGGCGCAAGGTTTCACTTAAGTAAGAACCCAAAGCATGTTTTTTACTGTATAAACCTTGAGGGTATAGGTTGGCACAATCCCTGTGTTGTATATGAGGATGCTGGTGGCTACAGCGGAGATAGAATAAACGAGCTCTTTTACAAACATTTGGAGGACCTTAAGGTTAGTCTGGATTTTTGCAAGGCAAAGGAAAGGGATGGTGACCACATACCCTTCAAGGAAAGGGGTGTTCAGGCCCTTTACCTGAGCTCTTATCCTTTACACATTGAGCACACCATATACGATAACTACGATGCCATAAGCTGGGATCATGTGGTCATGTGGTACGAGGTTTTAACATCCTTTTTGAGGAGGTTCCACAAGCTATGAAGGCTTTTACACTTTTTTTATTTTTGGCCTGCTTCGCCTTTTCCCAAACCTTTGAAGACCTGAGGAAAAGGCTGGAAGACATAAAAACCCTAAGGGTTGTCTTTGTACAGACTGTCCAGTATTCATGGGCTTCGAAGCCGGAGGTTTCAAAAGGAATCTTCTATGCTCAAAAGGGTGGTAGGTTCAGGATAGAATACGAACAGCCCGAGAAGATGCTCATAGTGTCAGATGGTTTTCAGGTTATGGTCTACTCGCAAAAGGACAGGACCGCAATCATTGACCGCGTAGACAGGAATACCTCACCTGTGGTTGAAGCCCTATTTCTAATCTCAAAACCTATATCGGAAGTCTTTGATTTTATAGGGGAGATGGAGACCTCAAAGGGTAAAGTTTTTATACTCAAGCCTAAGGTAAAAGACAACTATTTTTCAAGGGTTTTTCTCGAGGTATCCCATAGGGGCGAAATGAAAAGCATCAAGGTTGAGGAGAAGGAGGGCATAACCACCATTATAGACTTTATAAGTATGTTCTCCAACTTTACACCTTCAGAAAACCTTTTCCAAGTAAAAGCACCAGAAGGTTCAAAAATAATAAAGCCATGAAGCTTCGTAGGGCGGAGGAAAAGGATATAAAGGACCTTATACATGTCTACTTGGGTGGCTACAAGGGTCTTGAGGAATATTCCTATACACATCCAGATGATGTGCAGGCTTATCTGAACTGGCTTTTTAGGAGGGATGTGGCCGGCATATGGCTGGCAGAGGAGAAGGGTTCAGTTGTGGGTTTTGTTGCAAGCGATGGCAACTGGTTTAGCAAGAGGGAGGGTAAGGTAGTGGGTGCTATTCATGAGCTTGTGGTATTGCCCGATTATAGAAACATGGGTATAGGAAAGGCGCTTGTAGAAAAGGCGATTGAATACTTCAAAAGCAGAGGTCTTGATACGGCAGAGCTTTGGGTAGGCGATGAAAACCTTCAGGCTCTTGCCTTTTACAAGGAGCTTGGCTTTCAAGAGAAGGACAGGTTTAACTACTGGGTCAGGATGACAAAATCCTTGAGTTGAGCCTTTGCCTTAGTTTGCATACGGAACAGAGCTCCGCTATTGTTGGTTCACCGCATGCTTGACAGGCCCTGAGATCTATCTCTTTAGCTCCAAGCAGTGGTCGGCATTTTCTAAGAAAATCCATATAAAACCTTAACTTGGTTCCTGGGCTTCTTTCCTCAAGCTGAGATAGTATCTTTTTGTATTCTATGGAGTTGGCACCTTCCGAGAAAGGACACTCTTCCTCTACGAAATCTATGCCAGAAAGAAAGGCATACAAGGCGTTTTCCTTCTCGGTAAACTTAAAAAGCGGTTTTACTTTTCGCACAAAGCCCTCACCACCCTTTAGCACTGGCGATTGTCTTTCAAGATATTCCATATTCCAGTTGATTATGTTGGAAAAAAGGGTGGCACTCTCGTCATCGAGGTTGTGTCCGGTAGCAATTACCGTGTATCCCTTATCCTTTGCCAGCTTGTTCATATAGTATCTCTTTAGCTGACCGCAATAGGAGCAGGCTGGTCTTTTTTCTATGGACTTTATCTGTGGTATTGTGGCTATCTCAAGACCTAAGTGAAGTATGTGAAGCTTTAGCCCTCTTGCTTTGGCAAATTCCTCACATAACCTTCTTGATTTTTCCGAATACTCTCCTATGCCAAGGTCTATGTAAAAACCGTCCGCTTTATAACCCAACTTTTTAAGAGCATCCCAGAGGGATAGGCTGTCCTTACCTCCAGAAACTGCCACAAGCACCCTGTCTTCCCTCGAAAACATCCCAAATTCTTTTATGGTCTCGTCTAACCTTTTTAAATACCACTCTAAATAATGTTCTCTACAAAAGGCTGCTCTGTGCTGGAACAGGTAAAGGCTTGCCCTTTTCCCACACTTGAAACACCTTCTCATTCCTATAAAGATATCTCTTAGTTTTTCTTTTTGCGCTTTGTGCATACAGTCCTCGATTGGTAGGCCAAAGACTTGTGTAAAACTCGTCGCAATTACCATTGTCGCCAAAAAACTAAAGTTATGCCGTTTTTGCCTTTCAAACCACTCTAGTAGCATCCTTGAGCTTAAGCTGGCCTTAATAAAAGCAAGTCAAGCTTTTCTAAGCAAAATCCGCCATCAATCCATGGGGGATTTACAAAAAAGGGAAAGTCCATAAGCTTTAAGTTTTTGAAAAGGCAGGGCAAAACAGGCTTTGAATAATCAAAGGCTATCCACCAGATATGGCATTTATAACCCTGACCTCTTCCCCATCCCCTATGAACTGTTTTTCTTCAAGGATTTCGTCCCTTTTTATTACAAAGGCATGGTCCCTTGAAAGACCAAGGGCTTTTAAAAGGTCAACAACTCTAATCTTTTCACCATCAAACTCAAGCTCTTTTATCTGGCTTCTGTAGATAACTCTTACTTTCATGCTCTTATAGATGTCCTTATGCCTTCGTAGACCAAAAGGGTGGCCTTTGATTTGTTGAGGGTATAAAAGTGCAGTCCTGGCACATTGTTTTCTATCAGGTCGAGACACTGCTCTATGGCAAAGTCCACACCTATTTTGAGAGTTTCTTCTGGGCTGTCTGCGTAAGGTTCTAGCTTCTCTATGAGTCTTTGGGGTATGGTGGTACCGCACATACTGGCAAACTTCTGCACTTGTCTGAAGTTGGTTATGGGCATTATGCCCGGGATTATGGGTATATTTATGTCAGCCTCTTGGCATAACTCCAAGAACTTGTAATAGTAACTGTTTTCGAAAAACATTTGGGTTATGGAAAAGTCCGCACCAGACTCCACCTTTTTCTTAAAATACCTTATTTCCCAATCCATGTTGGGGGATTCGGGATGACCCTCCGGGTATGAGGCAACACCTATGGAAAACCAATCGCCAAAATTAGCTCTTATTAGGCTTACGAGCTGGTTGGCGTAGGTGCATGCATCTTCTGGTGGTTTGAAGTTCTGGAGATTGGCAGGTTTATCACCTCTGAGAGCCAGTATGTTTTTTATTCCCACTTCTTTGTATTCCCTCAGTATTTCCAGTAGTTCCTCTTTGCTGTGGGCTATGCAAGTAAGATGAGCCATTGTAATAAGCCCTGTTTCCTCGTGAATCCTCTTCACTACCCTTTTTGTCCTTTCTCTGGTACTTCCTCCAGCGCCGTAAGTTACAGAGACGAAGGTGGGTCCAAGCTCCTGAAGGTTTTTAATGGTGTGGAAAAGCTCGTCCTCCCCTTCCTGCGTCTTTGGAGGGAAAAACTCAAAGGATATGCTAAACTGACCCTTTTTGAGGAGCTCTCCTATCTTCAAGCAATACCTCCGCAAAGCTTATTAGCCTAATTTTGCAGGGTGCGGGCGATTTTATGAACATGCCCAACAGTTCTATGAGCCTTTCCACCTCTCTGGGATTTTCTTTGACAAAATTGTGCATATACTCCACCATGTCCTCTATCTCAAAACTAAGCTCCTTTAGACTCTTTATCTCTTCTACGCTTCTACCCTCTTTAAGGGCTTTTAGGACCTTTATGCTTTTGCTAATTAGGTCGTCCCTTGTCTTTGCCCACCTTAGATCCGTATACCTTCTGGTCACATCAAAAAAGGCTTTGAGAGCAGGAAGCATAAACTAAGCAATTTCTTTCAGGTCCTTTATGAGCTGTTCCACATCAAGAGCTGGCATTGTAAGGGTTTTTATGGTCCCTCTTGAGCCAAGCTCTATGGCCATTTTTACTATGGTATCGTTGTCTGGCGCTTCAAGAATGTTTACAAAATCGTAGGGACCCATGACCGCATACTGGGCTATAATCTTGACACCAAAGCGCTCCATGACTTCCCTGTCCACCTCCTTTATCCTCTCGGGTTTGTGCTTGAGAGTTTTCATGCCTTCGTCGGTGAGAGTAGTAAGCATTACATAAACTGGCATGGTTACCACCTCCTTTCCTTGTTAATATGCCCTTAAATTATATAACAGTTTGCCTATGTTACATAGATTAAAGGGCGGAAGCTTAACTCCTAAGAATTCTGCATACTATCTTGATTGTTTTTTATTTGTATAGGTTCCGACCACCTTTTGTAGTCAAGAATTCATCTTATAGAACCTTACATACATCCCGGCATATACTATAATTACATAAAGGAGGGATTATATGACACCGGCAGAGAGAGTGGCGGGCGTATCTACAGAAGTGAAGCTAACGGATATAATCCAGAAGGCTATTCAATTCAATGCGTCGGATATCCATATAACCGCAGGCGCGCGCCCGGTCCTACGGGTGGATGGAAAAATAATGCAGCTGATGGAGTGGCCGGTGATTACTCCCGAGATAGCGCAGAGGCTCGCCTATTCGGTCATGTCTGAAAAACATAGAAAGATATTGGAAGAGAGAAATCAGGTAGACTTCTCCTTTGGTGTTAAAGACCTCGGAAGGTTTAGGGCGAATGTCTTTTTCCAGAGAGGTTCTATCGCTGCCGTTTTAAGGAGATTACCCAACAAAATAATGGATATAAAAGAGCTTGGCCTTACCGAGAAAGTTTTAGACCTTTGTCATAAGAGTATGGGCTTAGTTCTTGTGACTGGACCCACTGGTTCTGGAAAAACTTCCACGCTTGCCTCTCTCATCAATTACATAAATCAGAATTTTCCACACCACATAATAACCATAGAAGACCCAATAGAATATGTTTTTCAACACAGAAAGAGCATAGTAAACCAAAGAGAGGTTGGAGAGGATGTTCACAGCTTCGCAGATGCCCTAAGGGCGGCCTTGAGGGAAGACCCAGATGTTATCTTGGTGGGTGAGATGAGAGATTTAGAAACCATTGAAATAGCCCTGCGTGCTGCGGAGACTGGACACCTTGTCTTTGGAACCTTACACACAAATACGGCCATATCTACGATTACACGAATAATTGATGTTTTCCCTCCAGAACAACAAGAGCAGGTAAGAATTCAACTTTCCTTTGTGCTTCAAGGTGTTATATCCCAAAGGCTCGTGCCAAAAATAGGCGGCGGTAAAGTCCTTGCCTATGAGCTTATGATACCCAATACGGCCATAAGGAATCTAATAAGGGAGAACAAGCTACAGCAGATATACTCCATAATGCAAGCTGGACAGGCCCAGACGGGCATGCAAACCATGAACCAGTCCCTGTACTCCCATTACAAAGCTGGTCTTATATCCTTAGAGGATGCCTACAAGCTATCTCCGGATGTAAAAGAACTCGAAAGAATGTTAGGAAGAGGGGGGTGAACCATGCCAAGGTTTAGATACAGAGCCTTTGACGAAAGTGGTTCCTTTGTGGAAAATGAAGCAAGCTATCCAACGCAAGAAACTCTTATAGCTGAGCTTCAGCAGAAAGGTTTGAACATAATAGAAATAATAAAGGTTGAGAGAGAAGAGGGCGCAGAAAAGGAAAAAAAGGCCTTCAAGTTACCCTTCCTCTCTGGTGGCAAGGTAAGCGATAGGGACATTTCCATATTTTCCAGACAGCTTGGCACCATGATAAACGCAGGTCTAAACCTCATAGATGCCCTAAACATACTTGGAGAACAGCTCCCCAACAAAAAACTTGCAGAATCTTGTAAGAAGGTGGCTCAAATGGTAAGTGAGGGAAAGCCCGTATCTAACTCTATGGGTGAATTTCCAGATGTATTTCCTGAGTTTGTAATTAACTTAGTCAAAGTGGGCGAGGAAACGGGTAACCTTGATGTAGCTTTGATAAGGGCTGCAGATTACTATGAAAAAATGGCAATGATAAAGAGTAAGATAAAAAGCGCCGCCTTTTATCCCACCTTCGTAGTTATAGTAGCAACCGCCATTATATCTGGAATACTCTACTTTCTTGTGCCTACATTTGCTGAAATATATGCATCTCTCGGCGGACAACTTCCTCTCCCTACGCAAATGCTCATTTCGGCCTCCAACGCCCTAAGGAATAACCTGCCCATTATTCTGGCTTCCATAGTAGGTTTTTCCTTTATTTTTAAACTGTTGATGAGCAGAAACTATCAATTCAGGAAGTCAGTACACTCTTTTATGCTAAGGGCTCCAAAAATGGGAGATCTGGTTACCAAAAGCACCATGGCAAAGTTTGCAAGAACGATGGCAACTCTATTTTCCAGCGGTGTTGCCTTAGAAAGGTCCTTTGAGATAGCCGGACAAGTTACCGGCAATGTAATAATTAGAGAAGCCCTTGAATCTGCTAAGAAAAATGTCATAGAGGGACAGCCCATGCACAAAGCCCTCGAAAAGACCGGCATGTTTCCCAAACTTGTTGTGGCTATGGTAAGGGTCGGAGAGGACACGGGTAGGTTAGATGATATGCTCGACACCATAGCTAGGTTTTATGAGGATGAGTTTGACAAGGCAGTGGAGGGAATGATAAAGCTCATAGAGCCCATGCTAATAGTTTTCATAGGCGGTGCGGTTGGCATGATTCTGATAGCTCTTTACATGCCCATCTTCAAGATGGGAGAGTTGATAAGGTAGGTCTAAAAGATTATAATTAAAAGCTTATGGCTTTGAGTGTAGGCATAGTAGGATTGCCCAATGTGGGCAAATCTACGCTTTTTAACGCCCTTCTCCAATCCGCCAAAGCAAGCGCCGCCAATTATCCCTTCTGCACCATAGATCCCAACATTGGCGTTGTAGAAGTTCCCGACGATAGGCTCTACGAGATAGCTAAGTTAGAAAAGTCCAGAAAGATAACGCCCACCTTTATAGAGTTTGTGGACATAGCAGGACTTGTGCGCAATGCAAGCAAGGGTGAAGGTCTTGGAAACCAGTTTTTATCTCACATCAGGGAAGTGGATGCCATAGCGATGGTGCTTAGGTGTTTTGAAAATGCCGATGTGGTTCATGTGGAGGGCTCTGTAGACCCGATCAGGGACGCCCAGATAATAGACCTTGAGCTCATAGCCAAGGATTTGGAAACAATAGACAAAAGGCTTGAGAAAGTGGAAAAGATGGCAAGGCTTGGAGACAAGAAGGTTAGAGAAGAATTAGAATTCCTCATGCACATAAAATCAATACTGGAAAACATGGAACCTCTGAGGAGGTGTTCAGAAAGACTACCCTCCGAGCTTTTAGAGTATGCCAAGAAAAACCTATTCTTGCTAAGTCTTAAACCACTCCTCTATGTAGCAAATGTTGGCGATGGGGACTTACCCTCGGGAAACTCCATGAGTGAGAAGGTTTTCGAATACGCAAGGGAGGAAGGCTCCCCTGCGGTTCTTATATGCGCCAAGTTAGAGGAAGAGCTCATAGGGCTTGAAGCTCATGAGAAGGAAGAGCTCCTTAAATCCTACGGACTTCAAGAACCTGGACTAAACAAGCTTATAAGAGAGGCCTATAAACTTCTTAACCTTATTACCTTTTTTACCGCAGGGGAAAAGGAGACAAGGGCATGGACCATAAAGAGAGGGGCAAAGGCTCCGCAGGCAGCCGGAAAGATACACTCGGATTTTGAAAGGGGTTTTATAGCCGCCGAAGTTATAAACTATCAGGAATATGCAAAAGTCGGCTCCATAAACAGGGCAAAAGAATTAGGGCTTATAAGGCTTGAAGGCAAAGATTATGTGGTAAAAGATGGTGACATTGTTTACTTTAGGTTTAATGTCTGATTATCTCTATAACCTAAACATAGAGCAAGAAATTACACCTACCATAGTTCTCTTCTGAAAAAGCCGTAGGTAATGTCATAGCCACAAAGGTAGGCAAGCAGAGTTATACCTTTACGCCAGCGGTTTACAACGCTGAAGCTCTTCACATATTCCACATACCTGCATCTTATATCTCCATATACATCGGCCCCTCTATTAAATGTCTGAACAATAAACTTTTTATCTTCTTCAGTCTGTGTGCTTTTACCCTATGAATGCTACCAATTATGAGGCTTGCCAGAAAGCCTTCTCATACTCCTGAACTTTGCAGGGTGTGATCTGTCTGAGCTTTTTAAACTCTTTTCTGAATATTTGGCGGTATTTTATGCTTGAGTCTACGGGGGCTTTGGCAAGGCAAGGACTGTGGTGTTCGTCTGGTTAGACAAACCCATAAAAGGCTTCCCCTTCCGATATTGCTTTTAGAATGATACAGAACTTAGTATTATTATGCCATCTTAATGGGGACTTTTTATCCTTTTTAAATTCACCATCCTAAGCATGCTTGAATTATCTTTATAACCTATGTACAAGGATTTAGACCTTTGCACGAAAAAGGAGCTGGAAAAGTATTTTCAGGATAAGGATTACATGGTCATAGCTGTGCCGAAGGATGAACTAATAAGAGTTTATGCCTTAAAGGCTGGAAAAACTCTGGAGACTGCCAGAAGGCTGCATGGGCTCTGTGGGAAAACTGCAGAAATGTTAGGCTATTCCATTCTCTCCGCCCTTTTACTTACCTCCTTAGTAAAACATGCCACCTCCCAAAAGGTGCTCATAAAGGTGCAGAACGATTGCGGCGTGGTAGCTGCAGAGGCAGACGGCAAGGGTAGGGTCAGGGGTTTTATAGAAGAGCATCCAGAGGATTGTTGGAATGCTGGCACTCTTAGCGTAGTTAAGGAGCTGAAACTTGGCACACCATACACAAGCATAGTGCCCATAGTCGGCAGGGACCTTCAGGAGGCGCTCTCCTTTTATTTTGAACAGTCGGAGCAAACGAAAAGCTACATAAAGATGGATCTGAAGCTCGGGGATGACGGTTTCGTAGAAGAAGCAAGCGGGTATTTAATACAGGCGCTTTCTAGCGTTCCTCAGACAATTATGGAACGCATAGAGGGCAACATAAAAGGCATCTTCCTTAGAGGCAGAAGACCAGAAGAACTTGCGACCGCAATACTTGATGGGATGGAGCCAAGGCTTATAGGGCTAAAGGAGGTGGAATACTATTGCCCCTGCAGTGAGGAAATAGCACGCTCAAGCCTCATGCTACTTGAGCGGGAGGAGCTGGAAGATATATTAAGCGAAGGCCCTGCGGAGGTTGTTTGTAAGTTCTGCAAGAGGATATACCGCTTCAGCAGGGAACAGCTTATGCTATAATTTTAGCAAGACCGCACCTTTCCCTTTGGGTTGCCCCTCGTGGGTTCGGGAAAGGGTGGCAAAACCCAAGGAGGAAAAAATGGCAGTAATATCCATGAGAGACCTTTTGGAGGCTGGTGTCCACTTTGGACATTCAAAGGGTAGGTGGAATCCCAAGATGGCACCATACCTGTACGGTGTGCGCAACGGCATACACATAGTGGACCTTAACAAAACGGTGGTTTATTTAGAGCAGGCTTACCACTTTGTGGCTGACAGCGTAACCCAGGGTGCAGAGGTGCTCTTTGTAGGCACAAAAAAGCAGGCCAAGGATGTGATAAAGGAAGAGGCGGAAAGGGCAGGAGTGCCATATGTGAATGAAAGGTGGGTAGGTGGGCTTCTTACTAATTTCCGCACCGTCCGCAAGAGCATACTCAAGCTCCACACCCTTGATAGGATGGAGGCAGAAGGTGTTTTTGAGGTACTTCCCAAAAAGGAAGTAAGAGAACTAAGAAGAAGGATGGAAAAACTCAGAAAGCTCTATGGAGGCATTGTGAATATGGAAAGGCTTCCCACAATCCTTTGGGTTGTGGATACGGTGAGAGAAGCCATAGCCTTGCAGGAAGCCAAAAAGTTGGGACTGACGGTGGTTGCTATAGCGGACTCTAACTGCGACCCAGACCTGATAGATTACCCTATACCTGGAAACGACGATGCCATTAAGTCTATCAAGCTTCTCACTTCAAAGATTGCGGATGCGGTGCTGGAAGGCAAACAAAGGAGGGAAAGTCTTGGAGAAGCCGTGGTTGAGGTGCCCAAGAGAAGGGTCATTGCGGTGGAAGAAGAAGAAAAGGTGCTATTTGAAAAGGCCATGGAAATGTCCGAAAAGTACGAGTACATTGACAAGGGTATAGAAGAGGAATAAGGAGGTAGAGAATGGTAAGCGCGGAAATGGTAAAAAACCTCAGGGAAATGACAGGAGCAGGCATGCTTGAATGTAAAAAAGCCCTCGAGGAGGCTGGCGGTGATATGGAAAAGGCAAAGGAAATTCTACGCATAAGGGGGCTCGCCAAGGCAGACAAGAAAGCCGGCAGGGAAACCAAAGAGGGCATTATATACGCTTATGTTTCAGAGGACAGAAAAACCGGTGTGCTTATTGAACTGAACTGCGAAACAGACTTTGTGGCAAAGAACGAGCACTTTGTGGAGCTTGCCCTCAACATAGCCAAACACATAGCAAGCCTTCCAGAAAATACAAACAAAACTGGCTCTGGCGAGGATGTGCTAAGCCAGAGCTATGCCCAAAACCAAAGCATCAGTGTTGGAGACCTTATAAAGTCTGTGATTGCCAAAATAGGTGAGAACATACAACTCAGAAGGTTTGTAAGGTTTGACACAGAAGGCTTTGTGCATGCCTATGTGCACGGCGTGGGAAAGGTGGGAGTAATGCTGGATTATACTGCACCATCTCTTGATGAGAAGAGTCTTCGTGTTGTTCAGGACGTGGCATTGCAAATAGCAGCTATGAAGCCAGAGTTTGTGAGTATAGAAAGCGTTGACCCTGAGGCGCTCAAAAGGGAGAGAAGAATTCTCACGGAACAGGCAAGGCAGGAGGGTAAACCCGAGAACATAATAGAGAAGGTGGTGGAAGGAAGGCTGAAAAAATTTTATCAGGAGAAGGTTCTTCTTGAACAGGCCTTCATAAGAGAAGAAAAGAAGACAGTTGGGCAGTACATAAAGGAAAGTGGTACAGGCGTTGAAATAAAGAGGTTTACAAGGTTCGAGGTGGGTGGTGCTTGATGGAGGAAGCACCGGTATACAAAAGAGTACTCCTTAAGCTTTCTGGGGAAGCCTTTGCGGGAGACCAGGACTTTGGGATAGACCCGAAGTTTCTCCAATACATATGCGGTGAAATAAAAAGCCTTGTGGATGTGGGTATTCAAACCGCGGTGGTAATTGGTGGTGGCAACATCTTCCGAGGTGTGGAGGGGCTTGAGATAGGCATAGACAGGGCAACCGGTGACTACATGGGTATGCTTGCAACAGTCATAAACGCCCTTGCCCTCCAGTCGGCTCTTGAGAGGTTGGCTCAGGTTCCTACTAGGGTGCTTTCCGCCATAGAGATGAGACAAGTGGCAGAACCTTACATAAGAAGAAGAGCCATAAGACATCTCGAAAAGGGTAGGGTGGTCATCTTCGCCGCTGGCACGGGCAACCCTTTTTTCTCCACAGACACCGCCGGCGCCCTGAGAGCCATAGAGATTGGGGCAGACCTTTTCATAAAGGCTACAAAAGTGGACGGCATCTACACGGACGACCCCACCAAAAACCCCAAGGCCGAGTTCATACAGGAGATATCCTACATGGAGGCTATCAACATGGGCCTTAGAGTTATGGACCATACGGCCATGACCCTCTGCAAGGAAAACCTTCTGCCCATACTCGTAGTTAACATAAAACAGCCGGGCAATCTATTAAGAGCGGTCATGGGTGATAGGATTGGCTCTCTTGTAAGATGACTTCATTCCCATAGAGGAGGTCTTTTCATGATGGAGGATATATTCAGAAGTACGGAAGAGGACATGAAAAAAGCCCTCAACTATTTCAAGGGTGAGATATCAGGACTGCGTACTGGCAGGGCAAGCACCTCCCTCGTGGAAGAGTTAAAGGTGGAATATTACGGCTCAAAGGTGCCACTGAAACAGCTTGGCACTATAAGCGTCACAGATGTAAACCAGATAACTATACAAATATGGGACAATAGCGCAGTAACAAGCGTAGAAAAAGCCATCATGGAAAACCTGAACCTGACACCCCAAAGGCAGGGCAACCTGCTCCGCATAACCCTACCACCCTTGACCCAAGAGAGGAGAAAAGAGCTAACCAAAATGCTCCATAAGATGGCGGAAGAGGCAAGGGTAGCAATAAGGAACATAAGAAGAGATGCAAAGGAGCTAATAGAGGAAGCGGAAGGCATATCTGAAGATGAGATAAAGAGGTCCCTCGAAAGACTCCAAAAGCTAACGGATAAGTACATAGAGGAAGTTAACCATCTTGTGGAAGCAAAGGAAAAGGAGATAATGGGAGGATGATTGCCCTATTCATGATGGTTAGCCCCCTTTTAAGTAAGTTTGTTTTTACCGCCTTAGGACTTTTAGTCCCTTTTCCAAAAGATTTATTGCACAAAAAAGGACTAAGCAATGTAGGTTTTGCCGACTTTTATCCTTCATTTTCAAACATGTTAGCGATGATTTTTTTTAGACTTCTTGTAAAGAGAAGGATAGCCTCAGAATGTTTTAGATTTTCTAATGACAGCCAGCCTATTGTGGCGGATGTTATATTAATAAATGCAGGAGGTTAGAATAGTCTTGATTAACATAAGCCCTATTCTATACTTTTGTGAAAGCTGGCTTGGCCATACGAGCCATAAGCACAAGCCATTTTCGTGGAAGAGTAAGAACCATGGACTTTCCTGAACTTTTGGTGATACTGGCGGTAGCTTTTATATTTCTTGGACCTGAAAGGATGGTGGAGGTGGCCACTAAGCTGGGAGAATTTTTGAGAAAGATAAGGGAAACCTGGGACGAGCTAAGATACCAACTTTACATGGAGAACATAAACAAAAAAATAATGGAAGAGGGCAAAGATGCAGGCTTGCAAGAAGAACCCGCAGAAAGCGTATACCTGACGGAAGAGGTCAAGCCTCAGGAGGTAATAGAAGAGCATGGAGAAGCAAGAACTTCCCAGGATGCCCCTGACCGAGCATCTGAGGGAACTCAGAAGCAGACTGATTAAATCTATACTTGCTTTCATCCTTGGAGCGGGCGTAGCCTTCTACTTTGCCAGCTATATTTTTGAAATCCTAAAGGATCCCGTGAAGAGGTCATATCCACAGGTAGAGCTGGTGACCCTCTCTCCCACAGAGCCTCTTTTTATACTCCTGAAAATATCCCTGGTTTTCGGCTTCATAATATCACTCCCAGTAATACTCTATCAGCTATGGAGGTTTGTGGAACCTGCTCTGTACCCTAACGAAAAAAGGCTCATCCTTCCACTTACCTTCTTTTCCATACTTCTTTTCCTCTCTGGAGGCGCTTTTTCTTACTTTGTGGCCCTGCCCATGGCTTTAAAATTTCTACTGGGTATAGGTCTCTCCCAACTACAGGCTACTCCCTTTCTCTCGGTGAACCTTTACATATCCTTTCTTCTTAAGATGATTGTAGGCTTTGGCGTTGCCTTTGAGCTTCCCGTGTTCATCTTTTTACTGCAGAGGGCTGGAATTGTAACCGAGCAACAGCTCAAAGCCTTTAGAAAGTACTTTATAGTTATAGCCTTTGTGGCGGGCGCCCTTATAGCTCCCGATGTTACCACGCAGGTGCTTATGGCAATTCCTCTAATAATCCTCTACGAAATATCACTTATGGCTGGCAAACTTGGCAGGAGAAAGCAGAGGGATAAGGCAATCGTGGAGGTTGAAAAGTGAGGGTTCTACTAACTGGAGCTACAGGCTTTGTTGGAAGCCATATGGTCAAAAAGCTCCTATTGGAGGGCTATGAGGTGGGTTGTCTTGTAAGGGATGTGGCAAAGGCATCGCAAGTTCTTGGGTCAGAGGTTAAGGTTTACAGGGTGGATTTTGAAGACAAGAAGTCTTTGAAAAAGGCTTTTGAGGAGTTTGAGCCAGAGGCTTTAGTGCACCTTGTGGGCATATTGCTGGAGGACAAAAGGCGTGGACAAACCTTCATGAGGGTGCATTACCTCTACTCAAAGCACCTTTATGAAGTGGCGAGAGACTACGGAAGATTAAAAAGAGTTGCCCATATGAGTTCTCTTGGCACCCACAAAAACGCACCTTCTTTGTACCACCGCACCAAGTATATGGCAGAAGAGGAGCTTAGAAAATCTGGGGCTAGTTACTGTATAATGAGACCCTCTCTCATACTGGGACCTGAGCAAAAGCTTTTTTACGACCTTTGGAACATAACAAAGTATATAAGAATCATGGCTTTACCCGATGGTGGAAGGTATCTCTTCCAACCGGTGGATGTAAGGGATGTAGCCTGCGCTTTTGTAAAAGCCCTTGAGGTAAAAGAGAGCGAAGGGAAAACCTACGAACTCTGCGGAAGCAAGAGAGTAAGCTTTAGAGAGCTTCTTGAGGATATTTTTGAAAGCTGGAAAAGGCGTATGGTTTTTTTACCCCTTCCTAAAAGGCTCATGTATCTTGGTGGTCTATTTGTTGAGAGGTTGATGCACCATCCACCCTTTACTTCAGACCAAATGCTCATGATGTGGAGGGATAATGTGTGCGGATTGGATGAGGATGTGGAGAAGGAGGGCATTAACAAACTGTGCGGTAGGGAGCCCATATCCTACGAGGAATCCTTACGCTGGAGCCTTGAAGAGTTCAGGAGGCGTTTAAATGCCTAATCTTACGGTGGAAATATTCGGAGTGAAGTTTAAAAACCCCGTATGGGTGGCTTCAGGGACCTTTGGCTACGGTATTGAGGCTTTGGAGCTTTACGATGTATCAAGGCTTGGTGCTGTGGTAACAAAGGGCATATCCCTAAAGCCAAGGGAGGGAAACATGCCCGAAAGGATAGCGGAGACCCCCTGCGGCATGCTCAACTCCATAGGTTTGCAAAACCCCGGAGTGGATGATTTTCTCAAGAAAATATACCCTCAGATAAAAAATGTAGACACCCACTTTATAGCCAACATCTTTGGAGAAGATGAAGAAGAATATGTAGAGGTCTGCTCCGCTTTAGAAGAAGCGGATAAGATAGTGGCTTATGAACTCAACGTATCCTGCCCAAATGTGAAGAGGGGGGGCATGCTCTTTGGGCATGATGAGTCTGTCCTTGGAAGGCTTGTGGAAAGGGTCAAAGCCTCCGTCAAAAAACCCGTCCTTGTAAAGCTATCTCCCAACACTGGCGACCTACGACCCTTTGCAAGGGTATGTATGGATGCGGGTGCGGATGCTCTCGTGCTCATTAACACGCTCCTTGGCATGAAGATAGACATAAAAACCCAAAAACCTGAACTGTCTACCTTTATGGGTGGCTTGTCTGGTCCTGCAATACTCCCCATTGCGGTGAGGATGGTGTGGGAAGTCTTCTCTCAACTTGGCTCTGGCTTACCCATCATAGGGGTAGGAGGTATATACGATGCGGACTCTGCCCTTCAGCATGTGCTGGCAGGTGCAGTATGCGTGCAGGTGGGAACTGCAAACTTTTTTGACCCTTACGCCCCCATTAAAATTCTCGAAAGTATAGAGTCTTACATGTCGGAAAAGCGAATAGAAAACTTTACTGACCTTGTGGGAAGGGCCCACCAACTCTTCGTTCGCCCCTGACCCTTTCTACGAGGCTAAAGAGTATTAGGTATAGAGGGAGCATGGCATCCCAGAAAAAGGTGAATATGGCACCAACAAGATGAGCTCCAAGGGCGAGAAGAAAGGACATCAAGAGGTAATCCTCCTTGCTATAAATCCTGAAGCTTAAGAGAAAACGCCCGTAAAGTATGTAGACCCAGATAACTGTTAAAAACCCCAAAAGCCCCTTTTCTATAAATTCGGAGATAGGCAGTATGGACTCGTAGATGCCCCCCACAGGACTTCTGGGTTCCAGATAAAAGCCGGCGTTTATGCCATGACCCACAAGCATATTAAACCAGTTACTCCTTTCTATGTCCTTACTTACCACCTCTATGCCCTTTTTTGCTATTTCCCATCTGTAACTGGATACAGTGTTCAGGGTCTCTTCGTCTAAGCTCCTCTGCTGCGCTAAGACCTCGTAAAGAGCCCTGTACCTATGGTCTTTGTCCACAAGTATTATGGTGCTTACAGAAAAACCAAATAAAAGGGTAAGAAGGATACCAAAAAAAGCTTTTCTAGATTTACTTTTCCCTACTATTAGGGCAAAAGCCAAGAGAGAAAAGCCAAGCCCAAGCATGGTTGACCTTCTTAATGTGAAAAACACAATTCCTGCAAAAAGCATAAAGGATATAAGATAAAGGAATCTGTTGGAATAGAAGAATAGAGAAAGGCTTGCTACAGCAAAGATGGTGTAAAAGGAGCCAACCTCAAACCAACCACCCCAAAACATGGCAGGTTGGCCCGTTTTGTAAAACTTGTAAAAAACGACAGGCATCAGCAAAAGTCCTGAAAAAACCAAAAGAAGGTTAAAGGTATAAAGACTTTTTTTGTCTACTTTTAAGAAGCCCCCTAAGACATAAGCAAGCAAAAATGGCCCCCTCTCTACAGCCTTCCCTAATTGAGATGGATGATACAGCGCAGTAGATAGCATAACCACAAAGGCGTGCAGCAAAAGGGGCAAAAAAAGTGCTCCGGTCCTTTTCAAATCTCCTTTGAGGGTGCGGTAAAGTATATAGATCAGGAGCACGATAATTAGACCTTCAAAGAGGGTTATGGACAAAAGGGCGGAGGTAAAGAGTGCTATCAACATGGAATGGTCTTATAATTATACAGGAGGCGAGGTGCCGGAGTGGTCGAACGGGGCGGTCTCGAAAATCGCTGTGGGTTCAGGGCCCACCGGGGGTTCGAATCCCTCCCTCGCCGTAGGAGGTAGTTGTGAGCTATCTTGTAAGGGAGCTAAAGCCTGCCTTTGAAAGGTTTGTAGAGCCCCTTGTAAATTTACTGCAGAAGCTTGGTGTAACACCAAACCTGATAACAGTTGCTGGCCTTATCCTTACAGCCCTTGGCTCCCTCGCACTATACTACGGAAGTAATCTTTTTAGTTTTTTACTACTGCTGGCTGGTGCCCTCTCTGACGCCTTTGACGGAAGTCTTGCAAGAAGGCTTGGAAAAACATCTTCTTTCGGGGCCCTCCTTGATTCTCTTTCCGATAGGATTTCTGATGCTATGCCCTTTATAGCCATAGCTCTATCATCCCAGGACAGGACGCTTTCTCTTGTCGCCCTGTTAGCCCTTCTCTTTTCCTACACAGTTAGCTACACCAAAGCGAGGGCGGAGGGTCTTGGCTACGAGATGAAGGTGGGTCTTTTTGAAAGACCAGAAAGGTGGATTCTTTTGCTTGTGGGTATTTTCTTTGATATGTTGTTTTTAGTCTTAACTATCATAGCCTTTGGTTCCTTATTGACAACTATTCAAAGGGTTTACGTTTTTAAAAAACTTGCAAGGAGGTAAGACATGATACCCAAAGACCTTTTCGAGCTTATGCGCAAGGTAGGTGTATTTCCCGCAGTTTTGGCCACGGCAGATAAAGATGGCAATGTCCACCTTACATTTGTAACTTGGATTTATCCCATAGATGAGAAAACCATAAGGGTTGCTCTTAGCTCCAACGCCAAAAGCTCAAAGAATCTACTACAGACAGGGCGGGCATGTCTTATGCTCATGGCGCAGAACACTTCCTTGGCTTGCTGCGGAAAAGCCGCGTTGTTTCAAGACAGAATAGAAGAGGTAAAGTTTCCTGTTTCTGTTTTTGAAATAAGACTGGAAAGTGTAGAGGATGCCCTTTTCCCCGGTGGCACTATTACTGGTACCATACCCTTTATGCACACGGGTGACCTGCAAAAAGCTGGGGAGCTTGACCAGATGGTGTTGGAAGCCCTAAGGAGCCTATGAGTACTGTAGTAGATATAAAGGGTATTAGCTTAAGCATAGGTGGAAGGGATATTCTAAAAGATATAAACTTTGAAGTTTATGAGGGGGAGATTTTTACCATACTGGGAGGTAGTGGGAGTGGAAAGACTACAATAACCAAGTGTATAGTGGGTCTTTACAAACCAACCTCTGGAAGTATAAAGCTTTTCAACAGGGACATATCAACGTTGAGTCAGATAGAGCTTGACAATATAAGGAAGGATGTGGGTTATGTCTTTCAGGGTGCTGCTCTTTTTGACAGTCTCAGAGTTTGGGAAAATGTAATGTTCTACCATCTTGAACATAACAGGATTGAAGAAAGGAAGCTAAAATCTATGGCTATTAGGTACTTGGAAATGGTTGGTCTTGCAGAGGAACACCTCGACCTTTACCCCTCTGAGCTCTCGGGGGGTATGAAAAAAAGGGTAGGCATAGCCAGAGCCATCGCCACAGACCCAAAACTCATCATCTACGACGAGCCCACATCTGGTCTGGACCCTATAACCAGCAGGCTTATAGACGAGCTTATCCTAGACCTCAGAAATAGGACAGGCTCTACCGCCATAGTGGTATCTCACGATCTTGTGTCCGCCTTTTCCATATCGGACAGAATCCTCATTCTTAGAGAGGGGGAGGTGCTTCAGATAGGCTCAAAGGGAGAAATTCTTAACTCCTCACTGCCCTTTGTCAGAGAGTTTTTAAAAAAGGGGCTTGGTGACCTTTATGAAGCAAGAAGAGCCTGACCTAAATATCTTCTCATTATTGGATAGCTGTTAACCACGCCCTTAGAAAGGAGAAACTGAAAGAGGTGATTACTACCTATTCGGAAAGACACCGCCGATGCGACAAGGTATAGCTCCCACATCCTGAAGAATTCTTCACCATATTTTTCCAAAATCCAGTCCTTAGCTTTGTAGAATCTCCTGAGCCACTCTTTTAGGGTAAGATAGTAATGTATCCTCCAATCATCTATATCTATAAGGTTGAAATCAAAACCTTTGATAGCTCCAAGCACCTCCTCTATGGATGGTAAGTAGCCTCCAGGGAAGATGTACTTTCTTATCCATCTGCTCTGGCTTGATTTATGTACTTTACCTATTGTATGAAGAAGAAAAAGCCCACCCCTTTCAATAACACTGTTAACTATGTCAAAAAACTTTCTGTGCCGTCCTTTGCCCACATGCTCAAACATGCCTACAGAAACCACCTTGTTGAAGCTCCTGCCGAGGGAAGGTAAATCTTCGTAGTGCATAAGGTAAACATCCGCCAACCTTTCCAAACCAAGCTCCTTTATCCTTTTCTTTACCCATTCATACTGATTTCTGGATAGTGTAATGCCTATAGACCTTGTCCTGTATAGGTGGGCTGTCTCGACAACTATGGAGCCCCAACCACAGCCTATGTCTAAAAGCCTATCTCCTTCCTTTAATTGGAGCTTCTCGTAGATTATTCTTCTTTTTTCTCTTTGGGCTTCTTCAAGGGTCATGTTTGGTTCCAAGAAAAAAGCGCATGAATAAGTCATGGATTCATCCAGCCAAAGTTTGTAGAAGTCGTTCCCAAGGTCGTAATGCTTTCTAACTTCTCTACCCTCAATATGCTTAATGAAGCTAATGGCTTTGAGAATAGACCTAACAAAGTAGCCCAATGCGTCCTTAATGTGTTTCACCTCTTGGCCTTTCATATACTCCATGCAAGAAGTTATTATCTCTTCAAGGTCACCTTCTACTATGATGTCTCCTCTCATGTAAGCCTCTCCAAAACCCATTTCTGGATCTCTGAAAACTTCTCTCAGGACCCTATGATTCAAAACTTTTATTCTATGCTTACCACCACCTATACATGAACCGTCTGGGAGTTCAACCCCTAACCCTTCACCAAAGTTTTGGTTTATATGTTCTATGACTTTTTCTATCATTTGCTAATCCTCCTCAATCCTAAGTATAAAGACATTAAGCTATTGTGTCAAGCTGGTTTATAATTATCCTGAAAGTGATTAAAAGGTCTGTTCTGGTTCTAAATTTTGGCTCACAGTATGTGCAGTTAATAGCAAGGAGAATAAGGGAGCTTGGGGAATACAGTGAGATAGTCCCCTACAACCTATCCGCCGAGGAAATAAAGAATAAAAATCCTTACTGCATCATACTCTCGGGTGGTCCTGCCTCCGTTTATGAAAAGGATGCACCAAAGCCTGACCCTGAAATATACAACTTAG
>JAOAIS010000021.1 GCA_026414575.1 Aquificaceae bacterium
GAACGCTTTGGCATAAGGCTTGGCTTTTTCCCCTTCGGGAAGGAACAATACCTGTCCATAGTAAAAAGCATGGTGTCCAAAAGAAACATAAAGATTGAAGGCCAAAGGCTCGAAGACCTTGCTTTGGAATGGGCTTTATCCAGAGGCTTTTCTGGAAGGAGTGCAAGTCAGTTTGTGAAGGACTTAGAAGGCAGGCTCTCCCTTGGATCTACTTTCCATAAGCCTTACATCTTTCGGGATTAGGGTTTTTGTGCTTGCAAGCGTCACATTCGCATGGTATTCCGTCTCCATCTCCGTCTAACTGGCTGTAGCCACATTGTCTCAGACAAAACTCGGCAAGACTGCAAGAAGATATGGTTTTACACTTTAGCTCTTTGCACTGTTCACACTTATCCTTTGTCTGTCCAGAGTAAAGAATGCCTACTAAAATAAGAATAAGTGCCAATACACCTTTCATGGGTTTTACTCCTCCTTGTTTTATATTTTAACAAAAGTAAATTGGTTTATTCCTGTGGGATGGGCTTTTATTGGGGGTTGAGTGGGGGTGATAAAATGTTTCCATGCTCTTTAGAGAACTTGCGGAGTATTTTCAGAGGCTTGAGCAAACCACCAGCAGGCTAGAGATGGCAGACATTCTTAAGGAGCTTGTGGAAAGGGCAGGCGTTGATGAAGTGGATAAGGTGGTTTACCTTACCCTTGGAGAGCTTTTGCCCGCCTTTAGAGGTGTTGAGTTTGGTGTATCAGAAAAGTTGATGATGGAAGCCATCTCTAAAGCTTGCGGTGTAAGGGCAAAGGAGGTGGAAAGCCTTTACAAGGACAAGGGTGACCTTGGAGAGACTGCCCATTACCTTGTTAAATGGCAGGGCAGAGGCCTTAGTCTCTCGCAGGTTTACGACGAGCTTCTTGGCATTGCCAAAACACGCGGTACTTTAGACAAGGTAATGAAGCTCATAAGCCTTTTAAAGGGTCTTTCTGGCTTTGAGGCTAAGTATGCGGTTAGGGTGGTCATAGGCAGGCTTAGGTTGGGTGTGGGCGATGCAACCCTCATTGACGCCCTTGCCCTTTCCATGGGCGACAAAGCCCTTAAACCCCTTATAGAAAGGGCCTACAACCTTTGTTCTGATCTTGGCCTTGTGGCAAGGAGGCTCAAGGAAGGTGGCGTGGGTGCCCTCGAAGAATTCAAGGTTCAGGTGGGCTATCCCATAAGGATGGCCCTTGCGGAAAGGGTTGTCAGCGCAGAGGAGATAGTTAAAAGGCTTGGAAGGTGTGGGGTGGAGGCAAAGTATGACGGCTTTAGGCTTCAGGTTCACAAGGATGGTCAGAGGGTGGAGATATACTCAAGGAACTTAGAGCGCATGACGGAAATGTTTCCTGATGTGGTAAGGGGTGTTCTCAAGGATGTTAAGGTGAGCAGAGTAATCCTTGAAGGGGAGGCTCTGACGATGAACGAGGAGACCGGCGAATTCTATCCCTTTCAGGTAACAATCCAAAGAAAGAGAAAGTACGGTGTTGAGGAGTATTCACAGGAATATCCCATCAAGCTTTTTTGCTTTGATCTTCTCTACATAGACGGGGAGGACTTTACTCTAAAGCCTTTTATTGAGAGGAGGAAAAAACTTGAAGAGTTGCTCAGTGGAACTAATACCTTGAATGTGTCTGAGATGTTTGTTACCGACAGCGTCAAGGAGATAGAAGCCTTCTTCGAAGATGCCATAACGAGAGGGCTTGAGGGCATAATGGCAAAGAGGCTTGATGCACCCTACAACGCGGGCGCAAGGAACTTTAATTGGATAAAACTCAAGAGGAGCTACAGGGGTGCTTTGGCGGATACCATAGATGTGGTGGTAGTGGGCTACTACTATGGTAAGGGTGCAAGGGTTAAGCTGGGTATAGGAGGGCTTCTTGTGGCGGTTTATGAGCCTTCAACGGACACCTTCAAAACTGTCTCCAAGGTAGGGTCTGGTTTTACGGAGGAGGAGTGGATAAGGCTAAGGGACATGCTGGACCAAATAAGGCTTGACCACAGGCATCCAAGGGTAGACAGCCTGCTTGAGGTGGATGTGTGGGTAGAGCCAAGGTATGTTATAACAGTCAACGCGGATGAGATAACCAGGTCACCCCTCCATACCGCGGGAAGGACCTCTGAAGAGCCAGGTTATGCCCTTCGCTTTCCGAGGGCGGTAAGCTTTGTGAGGGAGGACAAAAGACCAGAGGATGCAAACACCGTGGAGGAGGTCCTAAGACTCTATCAGCTTCAGAGAAAGATTTCTGTGGAGTAATGGCGGCGGGAGGACTCGAACCTCCGACCTGAGACTTATGAGATCTCCGCTCTAACCAGCTGAGCTACGCCGCCTTAGGCTATAAATTATAAACCACTCAGAAGCTCTTCCACAAGCACACCTTCCTTGAGCCCCCAGTCGCTTACCCTAATCCTATCCTTTCCAAAAAGCATCATGCTCCTGTAGAAAATCATAAGACCTGGCACTATTACCCTTGCCCTCTTTGCCTCAATGTGTGGAAAGTTTGCGATTCTCTGGCTTTCCTTCATAGAGCTTAGTGTCTCAAGCCAGAACATGAGCCTGTCGATGTGCAGTGTCTTTCCGTGGACATCCTCGCCCTTGTAAGGATATATGCCATACTCCATGGCAGTCACCGTGGTAATCGTACCTCCAAGACCTACAAGCTCCTCGCAAGGCTGTACTACACTTTTTATGTATTCATCTAGAAAGTTCTTTAGAGATTCAAGCTCGTAATTTTTTGGTGGGTCGCTGTGGATGAACTCTTCCGTGAGGTTTACTATGCCGAAGGGAAAGGACCTTAGGCTCTCGATCTTATATTCCCTTCCGCACACGAACTCGGTAGAGCCTCCCCCCTGGTCTATCAGACAGAACTTATCCTGAGGCTTTAGGGAATAGGCAACGGACAGAAAGGCGTATCTTCCCTCTTCTTCAGGGGTTATTATTTTCAGATCAAGCCCGGTGGCTTCTTTTAATTTTTGGATAAGTTCTGACGCATTGCCCGCCCTTCTGAGGGCTTCTGTGCCAACAGCCTTTATGCGTTCTGCGCCTATGGACTTGGCTCTTTTGACAAACTCTTCTATAGTTTCTATAGCCTCTTCCATCCTGTCTTTTCTTATGACTCCCTCTTCCTTCAATCCTGTGGCAAGGGCAGTTATCTTTCCTTCTTCGTGGATTATGTTGAGACCGCCATCCAGAAGGGCAACGCTAAGCCTTATGGAGTATGAGCCCACATCTATACTGGCAACCTTCATGGCTTGCAGATATTATAATATTTACCTCTTGAGGAGAGGTGACCGAGTGGCCGAAGGTGCAGCACTGGAAATGCTGTGTACGGTTAACCCCGTACCGCGGGTTCGAATCCCGCCCTCTCCGTTTAAGCCCTTTTGACCTTAAGCACCATACCCTTTACCTCTTCTACCAACACCTGCTCACCCTTCTTTAGAGGCTCGTCGCTAATGGCGTTCCATATTTCCCCGTGCACAAAAACCTTTCCCTTACCTCCCACAAAGTCTGTGTAGGCCTCGCCCTGCGAACCCAGAAGCTCCTCAGAGCCAAGCATCTTTTTCAATCTCTGCGCCCTTAGGCCCATCCTGCCTGCAAGCAGGAAGAAGGCAAGGGTCAGCGCCACCATGGTGGCTATCACGCTTATGGGTATGTCCCCGTAAGGCGACTCTGGGCTTATTAGTATAAAAGAGCCAAGGGCAAGAGCTATTGCACCAGCTATCGCAAGCCCTCCAAAGGTTGGAGTTACAAGCTCCAGCACCACAAGAAGTATGCCTGCCACTATGAGAAGAAGCCCAAGCCAGTTTATACCTATTACGCCAAGACCGTAAAGCCCAAGAAGAAGACATATAACACCCACCGCACCGGGTATTATGGAGCCGGGGTTATAAAGCTCAAAGAAGATGCCGTAAAAACCTATGAGCAGTAGCATGTAAGCTAATGTAGGGTTTGTTATGATGCTGAGAAGCTCTTCTCTCAGACTTTTCCCCACCTCCGCCACTGGAACACCCTGAGTTTTGAGGACAAGCTCCTTTCCGTGCTTTTTTACCTTCATACCATCGAGCTTTTTAAGAAGGTCTAACCTGTCGGTGGCTATAAGGTCTATGACCTTTTCCTTGAGTGCCTCCTCTGGCGTAAGGGATAGGGCCTCCTTTACCATTTTTTCTATTACCTCGGCGTTTCTACCCTTTTCCTTTGCTATGCTTCTTGCAAAAGCGAGCATATCCTGCATGACCTTTTCCTTCATAGCCTCGTCCATCTTTTCACCCGTCATCTGCACGGGTGTTGCAGCTCCTATGTTTGTGCCGGGTGCCATTACTGCCACATCGGCGGATACCGTTATTATGGCTCCTGCAGAGGCAGCGCGCCCTCCTGGAGGATGCACATAAACTACCACGGGCAGAGGCGTTTTCTGAAATTCCTGGATTACCTCCCTCATGGAACTTTCTAAGCCACCAGGTGTGTTGATCTCAAGCAGGAAGAGGGTGCCACCCTCCCTTTCAGCCTTCTGCAAGCTTCTTTTGACATAGTCTACCATAAGGGGCGTTACCGCCTCCTTCCATTGGGATAGGAAGACCTTGGCTGGGGCGAATGCAGAGAGAAAAAGCAGGATAATCAAAAGCTTCATGGGAAAAATCTTAAACCTATCTTATCCTGCCTGCAAGCTCCCAAAGGACTTCTTCGATGCCAACGCCTCTTATGGTGAGCATAAGAAGAAGGTGATAAAGCATGTCGGAGGTCTCCGCCTTTATTTCCTCTTTTATGCCTCTCTTGAGGGCTATTAGGGTTTCTATGGCTTCTTCTCCAAACTTTTGCAGCACCCTGTCTTCCCCTTCCCTGTATAGCCTTACAGTGTATGAGCCTTCGGGCATCTCTCTGAGCCTACTTTGTATGACTTCTTGAAGGCGCTGTAGGGCTTCAAAGGGAAGCACCCTTTTGCTTTTCTCGCCCTCAATGTCTCGAAAGAAGCAGTTCCTTTCGCCCGTATGGCAAGCCCTGTTCTTTTCCTGCTCCACCACATAGAGGAGAGCATCCTCGTCGCAGTCTATGCGCACCTCTACCACTCTTTGAAGTTCTCCGGAGGTTTCACCCTTTTTCCAGAGGGTTTTTCTTGACCTTGAAAAGTAGTGGGCATAGCCAGTCTTTAAGGTTCTCTCTATGGCTTCCTCGTTCGCCCAGGCGAACATCCTTATCTCACCCGTCCTGTAATCTTGGACTATGACGGGGATGAGACCTTCTTGGTCAAATTTAAGTTTAAGCATGTTACTTATCTAAGCATATCATAAACACTTTATCTCAAGGTCTGCAAAGGGCCTTTCCTGTCTTATGTCCACAAGACCATCCTGGTAGAGCACCATCAGAGCCATGAGGTAGGGCACCAGGCTCTTGCCAAGCACGAGCTCGTAGAAAGAAAAGGTTCTACCGCATTCTCCAAAGAGTTCCCTTAACTCTCTTAGGGCATCTTCAAACCTTGATATGTGTATGGGAAACCTCCTCTCTTTTTTTCTCTTTACCCTTGCACCCGCGGAGCTTTTCCTTACGACCTTTTTCATCTTCTGGATTTTTTGACTTATCTCCTCCTGCAGCTCTTCCTGCTGACTTTCAAACTGTTCCACGATTTCTTGAAGTGTGACCTTCTTCCTTTCTCGCTTTTGTTTTGGTTCTGGGAAAAGGGCTTCCGTTTGTTTTCTAAGCAGGAAGGAAGCGGCAAGCAATGCCCTTGCTGGCACCCTTAGGTCAAGAAGTTCAAGCCTTCTTATTTCTTCCATGTAAGCCTTAGCGAGGGAGGATATGTCCACATCCCATGGGTCCAACTTCCCCTCTTCTACAAGCCTGTAAGCCAAAGAAAAGGGATGCTCCTCTTCAAACCTCCACATGCCTTCTCCAGTATGTGGTGAACTTTATAAGGTTATAGAGGGCATCTTTCAGCTCCTTGCGGTGTACCACCATGTCCACCATACCCTTTTCTAGCAGGAATTCCGCCCTTTGGAATCCCTCGGGTAGCTGTTGTTTTATGGTCTGCTCTATGACCCTTGGACCAGCAAAGCCTATAAGGGCTTTTGGCTCTGCAAGGATGATGTCTCCGAGAAAGGCAAAGCTGGCGGATACACCTCCTGTGGTGGGGTCTGTTAGCACTGTTATGTAGGGAAGACCCTTTCTCTTTAAATAGCCAGTTCCTATAGAGGTCTTTGCCATTTGCATAAGGGATAGAATGCCCTCCTGCATGCGGGCACCACCGGAGGTTATGATTGCAATAAGGGGAAGCTCTCTATTGCTTGCGTGTTTGCAGGCTCTGTAGAACCTCTCTCCTACAACAGAGCCCATACTCCCCCCTATGAAGTTAAAATCCATGACCGCAAGGACAACCCTTTCATCCACCAAAAGACCCTCTGCCACAAGAAGGGCTTCTGATAAGGTGGTCTGTTCCTGCGCCTGTTTTAACCTTTCCTTATAACTCTTTGTGTCCTTGAAGTTAAGGGGATCCGCAGGCTTTATATCCTCAAAGAGCAAGTAAAAGTCCTTTAACAGATGCTGGAGTCTTTCCTTGGATGGCATGTTAAAGTGATGCTGGCATTTGGGGCATACGTTGAGGTTAGCTCTTAACTCGGGTATGTATAGGAGGGATTTACAGCTGTCGCACTTTGTCCAAAGCACCTCCTTATCTTCCCTTTTTCTAAACCTGTCTAAAAAACCCATACCTTTGGTATTTTACCACTTCTGTTAAAATACTACTATGAGCCTACGCATTTACAACACCCTGACTGGCAGGGTGGAGGAGTTTGTTCCCCTGAGCCCACCCAGGGTGCTTATCTACACCTGCGGTGTGACCGTGTATGATGATTCCCATGTAGGGCATGGCAGAAGCCTTATAGTCTTTGATGTTTTCAGAAGGTTTTTGGAGCATCTTGGCTACCGAGTTAGGTTTGTAAGGAATTTTACCGATGTGGATGACAAGATTATAAACAGGGCAAGGCAGGAATGCACGGACTTTATGAGTATAGCCAACCGATACATAGCCAGCTATTACCTTGATATGGAAAACATCCACGTAAAACCCGCGGATGTGGAGCCAAGGGTCACAGAGCATCTTCAGGAAATCATAGAAACTATAAAGGGTCTTATTGAAAAGGGCTATGCCTACGAGTCGGGAGGTGATGTCTACTTTTCCGTTTCTGCCTTCCCGGATTACGGAAAGCTCTCCAAGAGGAACATAGAGGAGTTAGAGGCTGGTGCGAGGGTAGAACCTTCGGAGAAGAAGAAAAATCCTTTAGATTTTACCCTTTGGAAGTCTGCAAAGGTTGGCGAGCCTGCCTGGGAATCACCTTGGGGGCCTGGAAGACCGGGTTGGCATACCGAGTGCGTTGCCATGGCCTTCAAGCACTTGGGCCAGACCATAGACATACATGGTGGAGGATTAGACCTGGTTTTCCCCCACCATGAGAACGAGATAGCTCAGGCGGAAGCCCTTACGGGCAAGCCCTTTGCCCGATACTGGGTCCATAACGGGCTTGTCACAGTTGGTGGTCAGAAGATGTCCAAGTCCCTTGGAAACTATGTGACCTTAAGGGATGTCTACGGCCGGTATCATCCAGATATACTACGCCTGCTGGTTCTCTTTACCCATTATAGGAGTCCCCTGGATTTTTCTTGGGAGAAGATGGAGGAGACCAAGAGGGCTTATGAGAGGCTTTTGAATGCTCTGGAGGACCTTGAGCTTCTCAAAAAACTCACCACCTATCGGGAGAAGGGAGCTCATCCCCTTTTTGAGAGGATTAAGGAGACGGAGGAGAACTTTTTTCAGGCTTTGGGAGACGACTTTAACACACCTCAGGCTCTTGCGGTGGTTTACGGCCTCTTGGGTGATCTTGGCAAGGTTAAGAACAGAGCCTTCTCTGAGGGAAGAATATCCATACAGGAACTTGAGGCTTACGAGTTTGCGGTAGACTCTTTACTGAAGAATCTGAGGGGTGTTTTTGGAATCTTGGAGGATTACAAGCCAGAATGCAAGGTGCAGAAGGTAGTGCAGAAAGAGCTGGAAGCCGGGCGAGTTCTCGATGAGAGGCTTGTGGACTTGCTGGTGGAGGTAAGGAGTCTTGCAAGGAGGGAGAAGGTTTTCCATCTTGCAGACTTCATAAGGGATAGGCTAAAGGAGCTTGATATAATCCTTGAGGATACACCGGCGGGCACCAAATGGAAAAGGCAGTGAGTTTAATCCTTGACGGCAAATCCCTTTCTGAGAGGATAAGGGGCAAGATAGAAGAGGAGATAGAGTTTTGGGCTTCCAAGGGCTTTAGGAGACCTACCCTGTCCGTCCTGCTAGTAGGAGACGACCCTGCAAGCCAAGTTTATGTGGGCAACAAAGAAAGAGCCTGTAAGAAGGTGGGCATAAGGTCCTTGGTTTACCGACTTCCTCGCAACACCACCACCGAAGAGCTTCTTGACCTTATAGCCCAGCTCAACGCGGAGGAGGAGGTGGACGGCATTTTGGTGCAACTACCCCTTCCACCCCATATAAATCAACAAGAGGTCATACTTGCCATAAACCCCAAAAAGGATGTGGATGGTTTTCATCCTGAGAACATGGGCAGGCTGGTGGCACGCATGGAGGATGGCTTTGTGCCGTGCACCCCACTCGGCATAGACCTTCTTCTTAGACATCACTCCATAGAGCTAAAGGGTAAGGATGTGGTCATTGTTGGTGCGGGCTTTATAGTGGGGAGGCCTCTCAGTCTTCTCATGCTGTGGAGGGAGGCTACGGTTAGCGTCTGCCACATTTACACGCGGGACATAGCGGAATATACCATCCGTGCGGACATACTCATATCCGCCACGGGAGTGCCAGGACTCATAAAGGCTCATATGGTCAAGGAAGGAGCAGTGGTGGTTGATGTGGGCATATCAAGGGTGGGAGACCAAATAAGAGGGGATGTGGACTTTGAAGGGGTAAAAGAGAAGGCTTTTGCCATCACGCCCGTGCCTGGGGGAGTCGGACCCATGACGGTTACCGCATTGCTTTTGAATACCCTCAAGGCCTACAGAAGAAGGTTTGGGCTTTCAGTAGAGAATCTCCTTTAGAATATTAATGGCTTCGTCTATGTGTCTTTCTTCTATTATCAAGGGTGGCACAAACCTCAAAACCCTCTCGGAGGTGCAGTTGATAAGAAGTCCCTTCTCTAAAGCTCTAATCACAATACCTTCACATCCCTGGGAAAGCTCAAGCCCCAGCATAAGGCCCTTTCCCCTCACTTCTCCAACTCCTAATTCTCTCAGCCTGTCCTTGAAGTAGCTTCCCACTCTTTCTATTTGGGGAAGTATTCCTTTGACCTTTTTTACCACAACAAGGGCAGAGGCACACGCAAGGGGATTCCCACCAAAGGTGGAACCGTGAGAGCCGGGCTTGAAAGCCTGTGCCACCTCCTCCCTTGCTAGGAGGGCACCTATGGGCACGCCCCCGCCAAGACCCTTTGCAAGGGTCACCACATCTGGCTCAAGACCAAAATGTTCGTAGGCATAAAACCTTCCCGTCCTTCCCACGCCCGTTTGCACCTCGTCCAGCATAAGGAGAATCCCCTCTTTCCTGCAAAGCTCCTGAACCTTATGAAGAAAGTCTGCCCCCGCCTCTCTAATACCACCCTCCCCCTGCACCACTTCAAGTAGGATGCCTGCAGTGTCCTTTTTCAAAGCTTTTATAACAGAATCAAAGTTGTTTAGCTCTGCGTAGTCAAAACCCTCCAGAAGCGGTTCAAAGCCTCTTTGAATCTTCTCCTGGGCAGTGGCGGACATGGCACCAAAGGTCCTGCCATGAAAGGAGTTGTAGAAGGTGATGATTCTGTACCTTTTTTCTCCCCTCTCGTAGAAATACCTTCTTGCAAGTTTTATGGCTCCCTCGTTTGCTTCCGCACCGCTGTTACAAAAAAAGACCCTGCCAGAGGTCCAGAAGGAGCTTATGAGCTCCTTTGCTAGCTCTTCCTGCCATGGGTTTTCAAAAAGGTTGGATATGTGCAGGAGATTTCTTGCTTGAGCGCATAGCGCCTCTACGAGTTCCGGGTCTGCATAGCCCAAGGAGTTGACCGCAACACCTGCAAGTAGGTCAAGGTATCTCTTCCCCTTGTCGTCGTATAGGTATACACCCTCACCACCCACAAAACGGACGGGAAGTCTTCTGTAAGTTTCCATAAGGTGCATGGCTTTATAGTTTAGCACGGGCTTAGGGCTCTAAAAAGCGGTTGCTTACGGGCATTCTCCAGTCTTTGCCGAAGGCTCTTTTTGTAAGCTTTGGACCTATGGGTGCTTGTTTTCTCTTGTACTCTGCGTTTTTTAACATTCTTAGAACCCTTCTTACCCCATGCTCCTCAAATCCCCTTTTCGTCAGCTCCCTTAAGCCAAGGCCCTCTTCTATGTGGAGCATCAGTATGGCGTCCAAAAGCTCGTAGGGTGGCAAGGTATCCTGGTCTTTTTGGTTGGGTCTTAGCTCCGCAGTGGGTGGCCTACTAAAAACCCTCTCGGGTATGTCGGGCTTTATGGAATTTCTGTATCGGGCAAGCCTGTAAACCTGTGTTTTATAGAGGTCCTTTATGGGTGCAAAACCTCCAGCCATGTCTCCGTATATGGTGGTGTAGCCCACCGCAGACTCGCTTTTGTTGGAGGTGGAAAGTACAAGCCATCCGTATTTGTTGGAAAGATAGAAGAGGATGTTAGCCCTTATGCGAGCCTGTAGGTTTTCCTCGGCCACCTCAAGGCTTGATGAAGCGAGGGTTTTAAGATAGGTTTCGTATATGTCCTTAATGGGATATTCAAGCATTTCAATGTTAAGATTTTTGACAAGCTGGTGCACATCTTCACTACTTTCCTCTGATGTAAAGGGAGAAGGCATAAATACTCCCACAACCCTTTCTTTGCCAAGGGCATCCACTGCAAGGCAGGCAGCAAGGGACGAGTCAATGCCTCCCGAAAGACCAAGGACTGCCCTTTCAAAGGCGTTTTTTTCCACATAGTCCCTTATGGCAAGGGTAATGACTTTGTAGAGCTCCTCCTCCTCCTGCAACGCTCTTTCCACCCTGCCTTCCAAAAAGTTCCTTGGCTGTGGCCTGTTCAAAGTGGTCCTTCTGACCTCCTGGGGCTGTCTTTCCCTAAGCCTGAGGTCAAGAAGTCTTTTTCTTCTTACAAGACCAAGGTCAAGGCTCACAGTGAGTCGGTCCTCTTCAAAGGCTCTGGCTCTTGCCAGAATCCTACCCTCTGGGTCTATAATCAGGCTTCGCCCATCGAAAACCAGCTCATCCTGGCCACCTACCATATTCACATAGACCATGTAAGCCATATTGTCCTCTGCACGGGCTTTGAGAAAGCTCTCTTTAAATTCATACTTTCCCCTGTAGTAGGGCGAGGCGTTTATGTTTACCAGTACCTCACACCCAGAGAGGGCATAGACCCTCTCCCAACCATCTGGGTGCCATACATCCTCGCAAATGGAAAAACCAATCTTTGTATTGCTCAGCTCAACCACGAGAGGTTCTCTTCCGGCTCTGAAGTAGCGCTTCTCGTCAAAGACCGAGTAGTTGGGCAGGAAGGCTTTTCGGTAAACCCCCCACACCTTTCCATCACCCACCACTAAAAGTGCATTGTAAAGGTCCTCCTCGTAGTAGGGCATGCCTACGATGGCCATGGATTGCATCTTTGTGGAAAACTCAAGAAGCCTTTCAAGAGCCTTGTGACATTCCCTTATGAAGTCAAGCCTTAAGAGTAGGTCTTCTGGTGGGTATCCGCAGAGGGCAAGTTCAGGAAAAATTACTAAATGCGTTTCTCTGTCTGAACTGTCCCAATGCTTCATGATTTTGTTAAGATTTTCCTTGAGGTCTCCAACCCTTGGGTTTATCTGGGCGATGGTTACATTGATGTAGTCTTGCATGCTACACTATTTTATTATTGCTTAGGGCATATACAAGATGAGAAATTCAGAAGAGGGAACATATGTCAAAAACCTTGCTTAGAGTTTATTATCGTAATACCATGTCCTTAACCTCTTTCAGGATGCTGGTAATATTGGAGGTCCTCTGCGAACTTACTAAACCAAGGCCTGACTCATGCCTTGGAAAGTTTAAACACTCTTTACTCTGAAGCCTTTGAAGGTTAAAAGATTGAAGCTCATACGGGATGGAAACTTATAAAGCGTCCATTATGGCAAAGGGGCGAGTTTTGAAGAACCTACCCATGGTGCGTTTTTTTATTGTGCTGTGTAATGAGGAGGGGGTGTACGATGAGTTGTAGAGGAGGTAACAAGCCCTTTGAAGAGTATCAATACAGTGAGTTGGTGGCTTGGGTATATAAATTTGCTTACTTGGCTGTACGGTTATGCTATTGCCTACAGCCTTTTCAAAAGGGAACTAGTACGCTCAGTTTTAAACGCCTTGACTGAAATAAAAAGTTTTATAATTTATTGTTGGAGGAGATAAAGATGTTTATGGAGAAAAATTCAAGCTTGCAGGATGAGTACATAGAGGAGCTTAAAAGAAAGGGCGCAACTATAACCCTCTTTCTTACCAGAGGCAACAGGATAACGGGGAAGGTCCTTGACCATGATAGATACACTATTCTTGTGGAAGTAGAAGGTGAGCCAAACCTTATTTACAAGCATGCCATAAGCACCATAGTGCAAGGAGGTTGATGAAAAGCATACTGGTAAGCCTTTCTGGAGCCGGAAAGCAAGAAGACAGGGAATCTCTCGAGGAATTAAAGGAACTTATTAAAGCCTTGGGAGGTTATTGTCTTGGATACATAACCCAGAAGAAGAGCCACCCAGACCCCAAATACTATGTGGGCGCAGGGAAGGTGGAGGAGATAAGGCAGGTTGCGGAAGGAACAGGCGCTGAGACAGTGGTTTTTGATGCCTTCTTAAGCCCCTCTCAAGCGGCTAACCTGGAAAAAGCCATAGGTAGGAGGGTTATGGACAGGGCGGACCTAGTGCTGGAGATTTTCTCAAGGCGTGTGCGCTCAAAGACAGCAAGACTTCAGGTGGAGCTCGCAAAGCTCACCCACGAACTTCCAAGGCTATATGGAAGAGGAAAGGAGCTCTCCCGTCTTGGTGGTGGGGTAGGAACAAGGGGTCCCGGTGAGCAGGAGACGGAGATAAGGAGAAGGTGGATAAAGAAAAGGATTCAGCAAATAAGGGAAGAGCTTGAGGACATAAGAAGACAGAGGAGGGAGCAAAGAAAAAGGAGGGAAAGCTCCGGAGAGCTTAAAGTGGTTAAAGTTGCCCTCGTAGGCTATACCAATGCGGGAAAGTCAAGCCTAATGAGGGCGTTAACAGGCAGAGAAGCCCTCGTGGCGGACATGCCCTTTGCCACCCTCGATACAACCACCTCGGCGCGTTTCATATTTCCCGATATTAAGGTTTTGGTAACCGATACGGTAGGCTTTATTAGAAAATTGCCTCCAGAGCTTATAGAATCCTTCAAGGCTACCCTTGAGGAGGTTCAAGAGGCTGACATAATACTTCATGTGATAGATATCTCCGACAAAGACTGGCTTGAGAAGGTAAAGGTGGTAAAGGAAATACTAAAAGACCTCTCCGCAGAGGATAAACCCGTTATCTATGTTTTCAACAAGGCGGACAAGATTGTAGAAAGGGAAGAGGATATAAGGCACCTTACGGAGCCAGCCTTTATGGAGGGCACTTCTGTTGTGATATCTGCCCTAAAGGGTTGGGGCTTGAAAGAGCTTTTAAAGGCGGTAAGGGATAAGGTGGAAGAACTACAGGGAGCCATTAGATGAAAAGGGACCTCGTTATTCTTGGCGCCCAGTGGGGCGACGAAGGAAAGGGTAAGGTTGTAGACCTTCTATCTGCGGATTTTGATGTGGCTGTTCGCTACCAGGGTGGTAGCAACGCGGGGCATACGGTGGTAGTGGGTGGCGAGAGGTTTGTGCTACATCTTCTACCAACGGGCATACTGCATGAACATACCATTGGCGTGGTGGCTCAAGGAATGGTGGTTGACCTGGAGCTTCTTGTGGGAGAGTTGGAAGAATTAGAGGGGAGGGGTCTTAGGATTTATGACAGACTCTTTATAAGCGACAGAGCACATCTTGTTATGCCCTATCACAAGGTGCTTGACTCCCTCTTTGAAAGAAGGGGCAAGATTGGCACCACCCTTAGGGGTATAGGACCTTCTTATATGTTCAAGTATGGCAGGAAGGGCATAAGGGTATGTGACTTAGAGGACCCGGATAGAACTTACAGGTTGATAAAAGAAAACCTTGAGTTTGTTCAGGACCTTTGCGAGAAGGTTTATTGTGAGAACCATTCCCTTAATCTTGAAGAGATGTTTGAAAAAATCATGGAATATTACAAGAGAATAAGGGGAAGGGTGACAGACACTACCCAGTGGCTTTTAAAGTTTGAGGGTAGCGTGCTCTTTGAAGGCGCACAGGGCACCATGCTGGATATAGACATGGGGACATATCCTTTTGTGACCTCCTCCAACGCATCAGCCCTTGGACTTTCTAATGGTACTGGACTTCCTCCTAAGTACTTTTCGACGGCTAACTTCTGGGCGGTTTCTAAGGCCTACGCCACGAGGGTTGGAGAGGGGCCGTTCCCCACGGAGCTTACAGACGAGAAGGGGGAGCAGTTGAGGGAAAGAGGAGGCGAATACGGTGCAACAACAGGAAGACCAAGAAGATGCGGATGGCTCGACCTTGTGGTTCTCAAGCATGCGGTTGAGGTAAACGGCCTTGATGGTCTGATACTTACAAAGCTCGATGTGCTGGATGGTTTTGAAGAAATAAAAGTATGCGTTGCCTACGAGCTGGATGGGCAGGTCTTTGACCACTTCCCTGCAGGCCTAAGCAAACTTTCTAAGGTAGCACCCATCTACAAGAGCTTTAAAGGGTGGCTCAGAAACACGAGGGGTGCAAGGAGCTTTTCAGAACTGCCGAAGGAAGCCCTCCAGTATTTACAGTTTATACAGGACTATCTTGGCGTGTCATTGGTAATGCTTTCCACGGGACCAGAGAGGGAAGAGTACTTCTGGCTTCAGGAGCCTGCCTGGAGAGAGGGAGAAAAAACAAGGAAGGTGTTTTAGTGGGAATGCTTTAAATTTTTCCAAAGTAGAAAAAAAAGAAAACTTATAGTATAAATGCCACAAAAATCCATGAGGAAAGGTTTGTCAAGGGTGTAATTATAATAGGCAAAGATAAACCTACTTTTCATAGGGATAAACCTTAATAGAAACCTTGAACAAGGTTAAAATGTTAAGTAGCCTATATTGGGGGCCTTTTGAATCTTCCTGTGCGGGTTTTGATTTGTCAATGTTTTGAAGTGCTGACTCTATTGTGTTTATTTCTACGAGCGTGAGTGGCATGGGATTGAGTTTGTAAGCTTGCAAGCTTCTTTCCAACAAGGGTTTCAGAAGTGGTTTATATTTTTCTCTCTGAACCTAACAGGGGCAATAACAGTAATCTAAGCTTTGAAGGATAGAGGATACTAACAAAAGGGTTGACAGGCTTAGACAAGATATGTATAGGAGATTTCAGGAATTTGACACAAGGTTTGAAAGAATAGAACAAGACATAAGAGAAATCCGCCAGATTCTTTATAAGTTCTTTTAAATGCCTCAGAGAGGAAAAATAGGTTGTGACTCATATTTTTCGGGTCAGATAACTCGAAAGCAAAAAGGTTTTTAAAGCTCTTCCATTTGGAGCTTTATCATGTTCTTGATGCTAATTTTTTATGTTTTCCTGCCTACATTACCGAATGGTTGCCACATGCTTATCAGATAATTTTCAAACATTCTCGGGGCTTTGGTAGAAAAAGCCAGAGACCTATATTTATTCTTATGATTCTCCTCGAAGAGCTTCAGAAGGCTCCTGACAAGCCTGGCGTCTACATGTTTAAAAGAGGCAACAAACATCTTTACATAGGAAAGGCAAAAAACCTAAGGGATAGACTTATACAACACTTTCGGCTTGCGGAAAAGGACGAGAAGGAAAGAAGCATAATAAGTAAGTCCACATCTGTAGAGTGGGTCATAACGCGCAACACCTTTGAGGCTCTGACTTTGGAGGTGGACCTTATACAGCTCTACAAACCCAAGTACAATGTGCTACATAAATACGGTGGCGGATACCCCCTGCTCCTTATAACCGACGAGCCTTATCCTACGGTGAAGGTGGTAAGGGGCACGGAGCATAGCGGACAACTTTTTGGTCCTTTTTTTACAGTATCTAAAGCGAGGAAGGTGAAAAGGCTAATACATAAACTTTTTAAGCTTCGCACCTGCGACCCAATACCTCAGAGAAAAGAGCCCTGCATGGATTACCATCTTGGTCTTTGTTCAGCACCTTGCTGTGGTTTTGTGGATAGAAAAGTCTATGAACTTTACGCGAGGTCTGCCTTGGCACTGCTTTCTGGAGAAGTCAGCCCCGTTCTGGAAGAGCTTTATTCAAAGGTTGAAGAGGAAGCCAGCAAGCTAAACTTTGAAAGGTGTGCCATGCTAAGGGACCAGATACATGCCCTCGAGAACCTTTCAAAGGGTCAGAGGGTTTCTGGGCTGAATTACAAGAATGCGGACATACTTTACAGCATGGGTAGGCTTGTGGGCGTCTTTCTAATAAGGTCTGGCAAGCTCGTGGATAAGGAAATGATAACCCTTGAAAGGGAGGAAGAGCTTGAGGAATTTGTGCTGGGCTTTTACTACAAAAACCCACTGCCAAGCCTTCTCATGGTAAATTTTGAACTATCCGAGGAGATTGTGTGGTGGCTTTCCCAGAGGGGAAGCTTCCTTTTTGTGAAGGAGCTGGAGCCAGAGCTTGAAGAACTTATAAGGGAGAACCTTGGATATTATCTGGAGCCAGAATTCTTGAGGGACGAATTTCACAGGGTGCTGGGCATACCCATGCCAGAAAGGATTGAGGGCTTTGACATATCCCACTTTTATGGGGATTACATGGTTGGTTCCTGCGTTGTTTGGGACATGGGCCACATGAACAAGAAGCTCTACAGAAGGTACAGGATAAAAAGCTTTGAAGGTATAGATGATTACCGTGCCCTCGAGGAAGTGCTTTTTCGAAGGGCAAGAAGGTTGTTGGAAGGCGAGGAGAAAATGCCAGACCTCTGGCTTATCGATGGCGGTCACGGACAACTCCATGTGGCATTAAGGGTAAGGGACAGGTTTTCCCTTCCCATAAAGGTTTTTGCCCTTGCCAAGGAAGAGGAGGTCCTTATAGAAGAAGGCGGAAGGGAAGTAAGGCTAAAGGAGCATCCTGTTCTTTACAGGGTTTTTGGTCTTATAAGGGATGAAGCTCACCGCTTTGCCCTGACTTATAACCGGAAGCTCAGGTTAAGGGATGGTTTGAAGGATGTGTTAGACTGCATAAAGGGTATAGGTGATGTCAAGAAGAAACTCATATACAGAAACTTCGAGAATCTCTATGAATTTCTCAAGGCGGATGACCAAAAGCTCCGCAGGCTGGGAATAAGCCCGTCCCTAAAGCAGGATGTAGCCAAATATCTTGGTGGATAAAAGGATATAATATAAATCATCACTTTTTAACAGGAGGCATGCATGGCAAAGGGAACAGTTGCCTTCAAGATACTTCAGAGCCACCTTTTGAGTGGAAAGCCCATACCCGGTGAGGAGATAGCCCTGAGGATAGACCAGACCCTTACTCAGGATGCTACGGGCACCATGGCCTATCTCCAGTTTGAAGCTATGGGGGTAGACAGGGTAAAGACAGAGCTCTCGGTAAGTTACATAGACCATAACATGCTACAGACCGACTACAAAAACCCCGATGACCATAAATACCTAATGAGCGTGGCAAAACGCTACGGTATATGGCTTTCAAAGCCCGGCAACGGCATATGTCATCAGGTTCATGTGGAAAGGTTTGCAAAGCCCGGCAAGACCATGCTTGGCTCAGACTCCCACACGCCTACTTCCGGTGGCGTGGGTATGATAGCCATAGGGGCTGGTGGTCTGGATGTGGCAGCCGCCATGGCAGGAGAGCCCTTCTATCTAAAAATGCCCAAGATAGTAGGAGTAAAGCTTACCGGCAAACTGCCACCCTGGGTCACTGCCAAGGACATTATCCTTGAACTTCTAAGGAGATTGACCGTCAAAGGTGGGGTGGGTAAGATTTTTGAATACTTTGGAGAAGGCATAAGGGAGCTCTCTGTGCCAGAGAGGGCTACCATTACCAACATGGGTGCGGAGCTGGGTGCTACCACTTCTGTATTTCCCTCCGATGAAATAACAAAGGCTTATCTAAGGGCTCAGGGAAGGGAAGAGGACTGGATAGAATTACTGCCAGAGCCAGATGCGGAATACGACGAGGTTATTGAGATAAACCTTTCAGAGCTTGAGCCCCTTATAGCCTGTCCTCACTCACCAGATAATGTGGTTCCCGTAAGAGAGGTGGAGGGCATAAAAGTAGACCAGGTGGTCATAGGCTCTTGCACCAATTCTTCCTTTGTAGACCTGACCCGTGCAGGGAGGATGCTTCGTAGCAGGAAGGTCCATCCGGATGTGATATTTGCAGTGGCGCCAGGCTCCAAACAAGCCCTCGAGTTTATTACTCAGAACGGTGTGCTTTTGGACTTTTTGAAAGCTGGTGCTAGAATACTTGAAAGTGCCTGCGGTCCTTGTATAGGCATGGGATATGCACCGCCAAGCGGTGGGGTCTCAATAAGGAGCTTTAACAGAAACTTTGAGGGAAGGTCAGGAACGCCGGACGCTAAAGTCTACCTTGCCTCTCCCGAGGTGTGTGTGGCTTCAGCAGTAGCTGGAGAGATAATAGATCCAAGAAGGCTGGCGGAGAGGGAAAAAATAGAATGGATAAGCGTGGAGATGCCGGAGCAATTTCCATACGGAGACGAAGCCTTTATCCCACCTCTACCTGAGGAAGAAGCCAAGGAGGTGGAGATATACAGGGGTCCTAACATAAGGCCATTGCCAGACTTTGATGAGCTTCCAGAAGGCATTCATGGTGAGGTGAGCCTTATAGTTGGAGACAACATTACCACAGACCATATCATGCCAGCGGGTGCAAAGATACTTCCTCTAAGGTCTAACATATACGCCATCAGCGAGTATGTTTACCACTATGTAGACCCTGAGTTTGTATCGAGGGCAAAAAAGGTGAGGGACGAAAAGGGTGGGGCGAACATCATCATAGGAGGGGAAAATTACGGGCAAGGTTCCTCAAGGGAGCACGCAGCTCTGGCGCCAAGGTTTCTTGGCGTCCGTGTTGTTATAGCCAAGTCCTTTGCCAGAATACATCATGCAAACCTCGTAAACTTTGGCATAGTGCCTTTAGAGTTTGTGAATAAGGGAGACTACGGAAAGTTTTCCTTAGGCGATGAGATAGAAATCCCAGAGCTTACACAAAGGCTTGAAGCGGGTAAAGAAGTGCTGGTCATAAACAGGACTGCGGGCTATGAAGTGGTTTGCAGATACAACCTTACAAAAAAGCAGGTCTCCGTCCTCTTGGCGGGCGGTCTTCTCAACTGGATAAGGAAAAAGCAGAAGGTAGGGGTATGAATGGACTGGCGCCCGTGTTGACCTCCTTTCTTTCCGTAGCCTACAAAAAAGAGGTGCCCCTGACCATGTTAGGCGGACTGTTTTTAAGAAGCTTACATGCAAAGTTTTATGCTTTGGAGAAGGGCATGAAAAGACCGCTGGATAGGTCGGTAAAGGCCATATTGGACGTCTTTGCAAACAAGCTCGATTCTTCGTCTTTCTTCATAGGACTTGAGGACAGAAGGGAAAGGATGACCTATTTATTCAAGGGCATTACTCAAAGGCCGTGCTGGAGCCACCCCAATGGTCCGTGCCATGATGGCTTTAGTATGAGCCTTTAACAACCTAATAACTTAAAGGGGGTGAATAGATGAAGTTTAGGAAGGTGGTATCCGTAGTAGGTGCTGGCAATGTGGGGGAGCATACTGCAAGCCTGCTGGCTCTTAGGGGACTTGTGGATGTGCGCATGTTTGACTTGCCAAAGAAGGATGGTGAAAAGTCTATAGAGCCAGTGAAGGGCAAGGCCCTCGACATACAGCAGATGCTATCCGCCCTCAACATCGACGGAAAGGTGGAGGGCTACACAGTTACTCCAGATGGTGATGGCTATGAAGCTTTAAAGGGCAGTGATATCGTGGTGATAACTGCGGGCTTTCCCAGAAGGCCGGGCATGTCTCGCGAGGACCTTCTTGACAAGAACATATCCATACTCTCGGTCATAGCAAACAAAATTAGGGAGTATGTGCCAGAAGCTATAGTTATAGTGGTGACAAACCCGGTGGACCTCATGACCTATGCAGTTTACAGGACGCTGGGCTTTGAAAAAAACAGGGTTATGGGCATGGCAGGCGTGCTGGACTCGGCGCGCTTTAAGACCTTCATATCCAAGGAAATAAGGATTTCACCCATGGACATCCATGCCTACGTAATAGGGGGGCATGGGGATGAGATGGTGCCTCTCATATCCATATCCAATGTGGGAGGCATACCCTTGAAAGATACGCTACCCAGAGAAAGGATACAAGAACTTATCAAAAGAACCCAGTTCGGTGGCGGCGAGATAGTGGACCTTATGGGCACTTCCGCCTACCATGCACCCGCAGCCTCAATAGTGGAGATGGTAGAAGCCATAGTCACCGACAACAAAAGGATACTTCCATGCTCCGTATACCTCGAGGGCGAGGTAGCCCGCTACTACGAGGCGGAGGGATTATGCGTTGGCGTGCCAGTAAAGCTTGGCAACAATGGGGTTGAAGAAATCATAAAAATTCCTATGATAGAAGAAGAGAGAGAAATGTGGAAAAGGTCTGTAGCATCCGTTAGGAAAAACCTAACACTTGTGGAGGAGATATTAAATGCGAGAAGTTCACTATGAGCAGATAGTAGAAGCGGTCAAGGAGATAGCCATAAAGGCTAACTACGAACTTCCGGAGGATGTGGAGCTTGCTTACCAGAGCGCTCTCAAAAGGGAGGAGTCGGAGTTGGGAAGGGAGGTTCTTCAGCAGATACTGCTTAACATAAAGTCCGCAAGGGAAGAGGGCATGGCCTACTGTCAGGATACGGGGGTTGCCGTGGTCTTTGTGGATATGGGGCAGGAGGTGCATGTGGTTGGAGGCTCTCTGGAGGATGCCATAAACGAGGGCGTAAGAAGGGCCTACACAGAGGGGTATCTTAGGGCTTCCATGGTCTACGATCCCGTCTTTGAGAGGAAAAACACGAGGGACAACACACCTGCGGTGGTTCACTACAGGCTGGTGCCGGGTGACAGGCTGAAGCTTGTTTTTGCACCCAAGGGTGCAGGCTCTGAGAACACCTCCCGCCTTACCATGCTTAAGCCCGCGGATGGTTGGGAGGGTGTAAGGCGGTTTGTTTTGGAAACTGTAAAGCTTGCAGGACCCAACGCATGCCCGCCTTTCACTGTGGGTGTTGGAATAGGCGGTACCTTTGAGTATTGCGCCTTACTTGCCAAAAGGGCCCTTTTGAGACCTGTGGGGGAAAGAAGTTCTGACCCCGTGGCGAGAAGGATAGAAGAAGAGTTGATAGAAGAGGTCAACAAGATAGGATGGGGTCCCATGGGTTTTGGTGGGACGGTTACTGCGGTAGATGTCAAAGTGGAGCTCTATCCCTGCCATATAGCCTCTTTGCCTGTTGCGGTTAACATCCAATGCCACGCCAGCAGGCATGCAGAGGTAGAGCTATGAAATACATACTTTTATTGGCTTTTGTAGGACTCATAACGGTGCTTTTTCTGAGTGGTCTTGCCTTCCGGTGGCTGAGAGGCCATATACACCGTTGAGTCTACCCTATTACCCAACTTAACCTTTGAATTGGCAGGTTTCCTCGTCTATTGTGGAATAAATGGGCATCACCCTGCCCTCTGGCGTTGTGTCCTCAAAGTCTCTTGGCACGCCGAGCTCTTCCATGCAATGTACGAGGTCGTGATAAAACTCCGCCACCTTGACAAGCCCTGTTATCTTGCCTACTTCGCTAAAGGCTCTTATCTTATCCGTGGCTTTGCCCTTGCCTCTTTCTACTATGGCACCCGCGTGACCAAAGGATACACCCTCTAACCTTTCCTGAAACCTTCCTGCTACAAAGGCAGCTACTGGCTTGTTCCATCTGCCTTCCTTCCAGAGCCTAAGAATCGTCTCTGCCGCCTGCTCTTCATAAGACCCGCCAACTTCGCCTTGTATTACTACTCCCTTAACCCGTGGGTCATCTGCTATATTCAGCAGGGCATCCCCGAAGGTGGTGCAGGATATAACATCCCCACCGAGGGCAAGAGCCATGTAAACACCCCAGCCCCTGCGCTTGAACATCTCAGCGGTGGTGGTGGTAAGGCCGCCTGACTTGGATAGTATGACAAGACCCCCCTTCTGGTAGGCTATGGACGGATTCTTGCCTCCTATGGCACCTATGCGCGCAGGAACCCAGGGCACCATGCAACCAAGGGATGTGGGGCCCACTATGATAGCATTCCTTTCCTTGGCATAGTGGTAAAAGTAGACGGTGTCCCTTATTGGCACATGCTCGGTGATGATGTATATGAGCCTTATGCCTGAATCAACAAGCTCTATAACCGCATCCTTCACGGAGGCTGGTGGCACATAGACTATGCCCGTGTTTATTTCAGGATGCACTTTTAGAGCCTCTCTTACCGTGTTGTAGACAGGCTTGCCAGCCACTTCAGAGCCACCCTTTCCGGGTGTGACGCCAGCAACCACAAACCCGGGATATAGGGCTTCGGACTCGGCAACCACCTGAGAAGCTTCCCTTCCGGTGATTCCCATAACGATTATTCTTGTCCTGTCGTTGAGGTAAACGGTGCCCACATTCCATTCCTTTACCATTCTGAACCTCCGTGCAGGTTGTAAAAATTATAAAACAAATCATACTTTTTTGCTTACACATACCCTTAAGGACTATCCAACTGTGCTGTTCCACCATGCTAAAATGGAAAATAAGCTATGAAGAGAGCATCCAGCTATCTAATACACTCAAGCCAAAAGCCCGAGGTGGTTCTTAGGAAGTTTTTGAAAAGACTTGTGGCCTTCTTTTTATCCAGGGAGAGGGTCTGTCATGTGGCCCTCGCCGGCGGAAGGACGCCCATGGAGCTCTACCGCATGCTGTCTTCGGAAAGACTCCCCTGGGAAAGACTAAGGTTTTATCTGAGCGATGAGCGTCATGTTGCCCAGACATCAGAGCTTAGCAACTACAAAGCCATTAGAGAGGCCCTTGGAGAGAGGGCCAGACTTGCCTTCTTTAAAACCGAGATGCCCCCCGAGGAGTGTGCCATAGATTACAGCCTTCAGCTTCCTGACAGACTACACATAGCCATTCTTGGCGTTGGCGCGGATGGACATACCGCCTCCTTGTTCCCAGGCGTGGAGTGTCAAGATGTCAGCCCAAAGGTGTGCTTAAGCAGGTCTCCGGAGGGACTCTTGAGACTCTCCCTAAAGGAAGAGTACTTAAACCTTACATGTGTGGTTGTTTTCTTCCTCAAGGGTGAGGAGAAGAGGGAAGCCTTTGAGAGTATGCTTAAGGGTGAAGAACTACCCGCATGCAGGATAAAGGGAAGGCTAAAAACCTACATATTTACCGATTTTTATGATTTTATTCCATGAAGCATCTCAAGGTTCGTATAACCCCTTTCCTACCTGTGGTGATGTTGACGGTTTTCTTGCTCGTTCTCTACTACTTCCTTGTCCTTTTGCCCTTAGTCACTGCCAGTGGATACAGTTCTTCCTTCGACCGTCTTGACAACCCATATGGACTTTGTGGTTGGACTTCAGAGGGAAAGAGGTATGTCCGCTGGTTCCTTTAATTCTCCTTAGTTTAAGGAAGGTCTGAAGATGCAAAGAGTCAGGGTGGATGCTTTCAGGAGGGCAGGTTTTTTGGATGGAGAGGTGCTTGATAGGGTGCGGGATTTAAGAAAAAAGGTGTATTTGGGCGACATTACCCTTTAGGAGGTTTACACGGGCTATACCCAAGTTATAGAAGGTTTGATAGAGATGTTAGAAAAATAATCCTCGGAGAAAGTTCGGGATTTGGAGCTCCACAGGTGTGTGCGCGCAAAGGTCCTTTTGCCGAAGGCTATAGAAGGCACGGTTAAAGAAAGGTGCTGTCCGTGCTTGTGGCCTCACATGGTAGGGTGGAGGAGGATATACGGAGTGATTACATGAAAGCCCTTCATACTCAGGAGTTTCTGGTTTCGGAGCTTATAAAGCTTTTGGAGCCTCTTCCAAAGGAGAAGCCAAAAGCACTCAAAGACTGTAGCATGCTTGAGGCCATGAGGTCCGCCATAGCTGAAAAAGACCACCTAAGGACATAGACCCCGCCAGAGCCTTTGAGCTGGTGACCCTCAGAATGGACATACTCTACGATTTTTATAGATATCACAAGGAATAGGCGCTTTCTAAAGTGAGCAAAAGCAAAAGTTATGCCCACAAGTCTGCTGGCCTGCTGACCTTGCTAAGCCTTCCCCTCGTCCTTTTGTTGGTCTGGCTGTACCTTTCTGCCTTGAGCGGTATACGGAGCTGAAACACCTTGCTACTAAAGATAACCTTATGGACCTATACAACGGCAAATTTTTCAGGGACGGCAAATTTTTCAGGGAGATGCTAAAAACAGCATATGGGAGGCAAAAAGATACGGGGAGAGCCTTGCCCTCTTGATTATTGACATGGACAACTTTAAGTTCATAAACGACAGGTTGGGACACAGTGCGGGCGACAGGATGCTAAAGATGGTAGCGGATGCGCTAAAGGAAAGGATAAGAGGGTCAGATATAGCCGCAAGATACAGAGGGGATGAGTTTGTAATAATCCTCAAGAGGGTAAACCCTGAGAATGCCAAGAAAATAGCCAAAGAACTAAAGGAGAGAGTAGAGGAGCTCAGCCTCGGGGCGCCCGACTGCGCCCTCGTGGAAGCCAAAGGGAGCATGGGCCTTGCCTTCTTCCCCTGCACGGCCAGGACCCAGACGGGCTTTTTTCTGCGGCGGATAGAGCCCTTCTTATGCCTAAGGCTACGGTCAAAAGAAAGTTGTCCATACCAGAGGGCTTGCTTTTTAGAGGCTTATAATCTTATACATGGAAGTTCATGTTCTGGTGGTGGATGACGAGAGGTCAATAAGGGAAACTCTAAAGGGCATTCTGCAGGAAGAGGGCTACAGAGTATCTACCGCAGACAGCATAAAGACCATGAAGGAAAAGGTTGAAAGAACCCACTTTCACTGCGTCCTCTTGGACCTTTGGCTTCCCGATGGCAACGGCCTTGATTACATAGCCTATCTTAAGGAAAAGCTACCCGGTTCAGCCCTTGTGGTCATAACGGGTCACGGCAAGACGGAGCATGCGGTAAAGGCCATAAAGGAGGGTGCCTATGACTTTTTAGAAAAGCCCTTTTCCATGGATAGGCTTCTTACGACCCTTCAGAGGTCTGTAAAGGAAGTGATAAGGTCTAAAAGGGGTGAAGAGGAGGACCCCATACTGGGCAACAGCAGACAGATGCTCAACATAAAGGAAACCCTTCAAAGGGTGGCAAAGACTGAAGTAAACATACTTGTGGTAGGTGAGAGCGGAACAGGAAAGGAGCTTGTTGCCAGAAGAATACACCAGCTTTCGGACAGGTCGGAGGGACCCTTTGTGGATATTAACTGCGCTGGACTTCCCGATGAGCTGGTGGAGGCTGAGCTTTTTGGCTATGAAAAGGGCGCCTTTACTTCTGCAACCCAGAGGAAGCTGGGTAAGTTGGAGCTTGCCCATGGTGGAACTCTCTTTCTTGATGAGGTGTCCGAGTTAAGCCAGAGGGCGCAGGCTAAACTCCTTAGGGTGCTTGAGACAAAAGAGTTTACAAGACTTGGAGGCATTCAAACCATAAAGTCTGACTTTAGGCTCATATGCGCTTCCAACAGGGACCTTAAGGAGGAGGTGGAAAGGGGTAGGTTCAGGGAGGACCTCTACCACCGCGTCTCCACCTTTGTGATTACTCTACCGCCCCTCAGGGAAAGGGGCGATGATATACTCCTTCTTGCGGAACACTTTTTAAGCTTTTATCTTAAGAAGCACCACAAGGGCGAAAAGTACATGAGCGAAGAGGCGAAAAGACTTCTTCTCACCCACCAGTGGAGAGGTAACGTGAGGGAGCTAAAGAATCTTATGGAGAGGTTAGCCATACTTCATGAGGGTCTGCAGATAACAGAAAAGGACCTCAGATATCTTTTGGGCTTTGACCACCAGCCGGAGGACTTAAGTTCCTTACTTTCGGAACAAGATCTAAGAAAGGCAAGACAGAACTTTGAGAAGCTCTTTATAGAAAAAAAGCTAAGAGAGCAGGGTTACGACCTTAAAAAGACTGCAGAGGTTATGGGTATAGACCTTTCTAACCTTTACAGGAAGATAAGGCATTACGGCATAGAGGTTGGCATATAATTAATACATGGAGATATTGGAAGGTTATACCTTTGACGACCTTCTGCTGATTCCTCAATACTCGGAGGTCCTCCCCCACGAGGTGGATGTATCCACATGGCTTACAAGAGGGATAAGACTAAACATACCCATCGTGTCCGCAGCCATGGATACGGTGACCGAGTCACGCCTTGCCATAGCCTTGGCCCGCGAAGGTGGTATAGGCATCATACACAGAAACCTTTCCATAGAGGAGCAGGCAAGCGAGGTGGAAAAGGTCAAAAAGTCCGAGAGTGGTATGATACTCCAGCCAGTAACCGTTAACCCACAAACAACCGTCAAAGAAGCCCTCGAGATAATGGAAAGATACAAAATATCTGGCGTGCCCGTTGTCAGCGATGGCTACAAACTCGTGGGTATACTTACCAACAGGGACCTTAGGTTTATAAAACCCGCCGATTACCATAAACCCGTCTCCCTTTACATGACTTCGGAGAATCTTGTGGTTGCCCAAGAAAGGGTTACCCTCGAAGAGGCTACAGAGATACTTCAGAAGCATAAGGTGGAAAAATTACCCATAGTGGACAAGGAAGGGAGGCTTGTGGGTCTTATAACAATAAAGGATATTACAAAGAAGAAAAAATATCCAAACGCCTGCAAAGATCAGCTGGGAAGACTTAGAGTTGGTGCAGCGGTTGGCACGGGTCCAGATACCTTGGAAAGGGTTTCTGCCCTTGTTTCCGCCTGCGTGGATGTAATAGCGGTGGACACAGCCCATGGACATTCCAGGAGAGTCATAGATACAGTAGAGAAGATAAAGTCCAATTATCCCCAGCTTGAAGTCATAGCGGGTAATGTGGCTACTGCAGAAGGCGCAAGAGACCTAATCAAAGCGGGTGCTGATGCCATTAAGGTGGGGGTTGGGCCAGGCTCCATATGCACCACGCGCATAGTAGCAGGCGTTGGGGTGCCACAGCTTACTGCCATAAGGTGGGCTTACGAGGTAGCCAAGGAGAATGGTGTTCCGGTAATAGCGGATGGTGGTATTAAGTATTCTGGCGATATAGTGAAAGCCTTGGCTATGGGCGCCAGCTCTGTGATGCTGGGAAATCTTCTGGCTGGCACCGAGGAGTCCCCGGGCGAGACGGTCTACTATCAGGGCAGAGCCTACAAGGTTTACAGGGGTATGGGCTCCTTGGGTGCTATGGTGAGCAGGAGGAGTGCAGACCGCTATGGGCAGGAAAGCATGGAAAAGTTTGTCCCAGAGGGCATAGAGGGCAGGGTTCCCTACAGGGGTAAGCTAAGCGATGTCATATACCAGTTGGTGGGCGGACTTAGGTCTGGCATGGGTTATTTGGGGGTGAAGAATCTTGAAGAACTGAGAGAGAGGGCAAAGTTTGTAAAGATTAGCTGGGCAGGATACAGAGAATCCCATGTTCATGATGTTCAGATAACCAAAGAAGCGCCCAACTACTGGGTGGAATAGACCATTAGGCATTATCCATTATTGAAATCTCCTCTTACGGGCATTGTTCTCAAGCCCTCGATAATCAAACACCTTGAAAACTTTACCTCAAAACGCTCCATCGCTGAAGACATCCTCAAAAGGATGTGAGACAAAATGCCATGTCCAATAATAGGTCCAGCATCTCCCAGAAGACCCCCATCTCACTAACCATCCCCATAAACCAAACCCACACCACCGCTTAAAAACATGCTCCTTATCATAACCTTGAACATCAGCCCCTTCACTGTATTCTCGAGCCTCACACTGCTTACATGCCCCCCAAACCATCCCTTAGAAGGAAAAACTCTCCACATGCCATAGCTTGCCATACTAATTCTTCTCTTTCCATTGCTTTATACCTTTCCTGATTCCCCTCACCGCTTCATTCCTTACCCTGTTGCCCGTTATCACCACATCTCTTCTAACCTTTATTACTGGCTTTATTCTTCTCTTTGCTAAGTGTCTGAATATCTCGTGACTGTCTATGTCTGTATATGCTATCACTTCCGTGTAACCTCGCAACCTCCAGCCTCAGCTTTCTTGACTGAGTTCTCCACAAGCTCTACCGCACATTGGCTATCATGTGTCTTGTTGTCTGTTACTTTCATATGCAACACTCTGCCACTGCTTATGTCAATGGCAACGTGAACCTTTATCCCGCCTTTCCTTCTTTTCTTGCCATGCTTTTTGCTGAGCCATTCTCCTCTGTTTGTTAGCTTGATGCTTGTGGAGTCAAGAACTATGACAAAGTCTTGTGGTAAGTCTTTTGGATTATCTGGCAGGTGGTCAAATTGGAACTCTTCTCGGTTATGTCTGTAGTGGATGGTTCTGAAGTTTGGTAGTGGAATAGATACAACTATATCTCTGAAGAGAGCTTTTGCAAAGCCTTCTGCTTGTCTGTATGGTAGCCTAAAGACATATTTAAAGAAGAGAATCAATAAGATGAGTGACCTTGGACACTTGGATGGTCTTCCTAACTTTTTTGCTTGCTTGTTTTGTGACTGTGCGTCAAGCATTTCTCCTCTTCTTACCAATTTCTCGTTATAATTCTTCAAATATCTCTTTATGGGGTAATGTTATCTCATAAACCTGATATTAGACACAGCAAGGTATTTATTGATTTAATGACCTTTTCCCTTACAGAAAATCATGTTTGACAAAAGAGAGCATAGTTTTAATCAAGAGCCTTTCTGCCGTTGTGGTGAAAATACCGCAAGCATAAAAAGCAAAAACCCAAATCTTACAGCGCTACCAGCCAAGGAGGACTTTTAGGATGTTTACTTGGGAACAAGGTTTGAACTATAGAAGGCGTAGCCATGGAATGGCTCTTGACCCTTGACTAATTTAAAGAGGAAATGGGAAATGTAGATTATATTAGATGGCGGAGCCGACGGGACTTGAACCCGCGCCCTCCGGCTTGACAGGCCGGCGTTCTGACCGGGCTGAACTACGGCTCCTGTAGGTTATAAATTATATCACCTTTTAAGAAGAAGCGAGACAATCTTTTCTATCTCCTCTGCGAGTAAAAAGTCCTTATGTGTCAGGCCCATCGCTTCATGGGTGGTGAGCTTTACCTTTAGGGTTTTGTAGCCTACTTCCATATCGGGATGGTGCCAATGAGCTTCCGCAAGGCTTGCTATCGCGTTTAGAAGAAAAATGGTCTCCTTCCAGTTTTTTGTGAGGTAGTCCTTGTAGATAAACTTTCCATCAAAGCTCCACCCGGGCAGGCGCCTTAAACCCTCTTCTATATCTTCCTTTGAATAAACCTTTAGTTCGCCTTCGCCTGACAACTTGGGCACACTCCGTATATGTGAAGGGAATAGTTGAGAATTCTGTAGCCTTCCATGTGGCTGGGCGGTACCCAGTCTATGCGGAAGGTCACATCCCTTATTGCTCCACACTGTGTGCAGATGAGGTGATGGTGGTCGCTTATGTTGGCATCATACCTTATGGAGCCACCCCAGTAGGCTACCTTTTTGATAAAGCCAAGTTCCTCCAAAGTTTCGACCGTCCTGTAGACGGTCGCAAGGGATACGAAGGGATATTTCTTCTTTATCTCGTTGTATATTTCCTCTACCGTTGGGTGGTCTTCTCTGTTGAGTAGCACCTCGTAAACGGCTACCCTCTGGGGTGTTATCTTTAGCCCGGTGTGCTTACAAGCTTCTATAAACTCCTTCAACTTTTCCTCTTTGTGTTGCATGGCTATATAATATAAACCATATGCTAATTATTTTCAATATATTGTGCCTTTTTCTTGTTATTCTCTCTTTTTCTTACTCTCGGGTAACCCAGTGTAGGCTTATGGTGGCGTATACACCAGAAGAGCGGGCAAGGGGGTTGATGGGCTACAGGTCTCTTCCTGATTTTGATGGCATGGTATTCCTATACAAGGATAAGGAGATAAGACACTTCTGGAACAAAAACACACACCTTGAGTTGGATGTGTACTGGATAAAGGAGGCTAAGGTGGTTGGCAGATCTTACCTGCCACCCGTTGAACTTGCTGGCATAGTTGTAGTCTCCTCGCCGGAGCCTGTGGACAGGGTGGTGGAACTCCTAAGAGGCACTAAATGCGTATATGAGGGGATTCTGCTTTCACCTGAGCTTGAGGGTAGCAAGGGCAAGGATGCCAAGAAGAAGTGAGATTATCCACATCCTCACTACTATCTTTGGCTCTGGCACGCCGGAAAGTTCAAGGTGATGGTGGAAAGGTGCCATCTTGAAGAGCCTTTTCCCTCCTGTAAGCCTGAAGTAGATGACCTGAAGTATCACCGACAAGGTTTCAAACACAAAGATGCCGCCTGCCAGAGGAAGCAACAGCTCCGATTTGGCTACAAGAGCCATAACACCAAGACCAGCACCAAGGGATAGGGCGCCCACATCGCCCATAAAAAGCTGTGCAGGGAAGGCATTAAACCACAAAAAGCCAAGACCAGCACCCACTATGGCAAAACACAGCACGGTTACATCTCCAGCATAGGGCACATAGGGAATATTCAGATAGTTGGCTATGCCGGCGTGCCCTACCGCATAGGCTATTACACCCAAGCTCGCCGCCGTTGTCATAACAGGTCCTATAGCAAGGCCATCCAATCCGTCGGTAAGGTTAACCGCGTTGGATGTAGCCACTATAACAAGCGCTGCAAAGGGTATATAAAGAAGGCCCAGGTCAATCTGAAGATTTTTAAAGAGTGGAAAGTATAGCTTTGTGTTTACCTCGCTGTAAAGGTATACGAAAAGGGCGGTTATGCCAGCGACCGTCATCTGGGCAAGGAACTTCTTTTTTGCGGATATGCCCCTTTTGTTCCTTAGTTTTAAAAAGTCATCCCAGAAACCTATGAGGGCAAAGCCTAATATGCAGAAGGAAATAACCCAAAAGTAGAAAAGGTCAAGCCTCATGAGAAGGAAGGAGGTAAAAAGCACTGACAAAACTATGATTAGCCCGCCCATGGTGGGAGTGTATTTTTTTATCACATGTCCTTCGGGAGTATACTCTCTTATGTATCCTTTAAAAAGCCTCTGAAAGGCTTTCATTCTTTTCATGAACACGGGTGTTAGCAGTAAGGTCAAGGCAAAAGCTATAAATACAGCAAGGAAGGAGCGAAAGGTTATGTACTTGAATACATTGAAGGCGAACAGATAATCTCTAAGGTAGAGAGCTATGTGGTAAAGCATCTCAACACCTATTACTACTGAGAAGTCTGTCAAGTATTATGGCTACTGCGTTCCTTACCGAAAGGTGGTTCCAGTTCCCCGCTCCATAGACGGGTTCAAGCACATAGTCAAAGGTTTGCATCAAGGAGGGTGGTATGCCGTAGCCTGTGCCAAAAAGGAGCAGAAAGTCCCTCTCCCTCTTGCGTATCTCTTCGGAGAGCCAGCGGTACGAAACCGTGTTAGGGTAGGCCCTTGCGTCGGTGCCCACAAGGACGGGCCTTTTACCTCTACAGGAGGTAATGTCCTCCATAACCTCATCGAGGGTATAGCATAGCTTGACAAGTTTTATTGTTTCGTTCCTTGTGGGATTTGTCCTTATGCCCTCTTCCGATAGCCAGTATTCCATCTGTTTTTTTATTATGATTCTTTGGCCATCAACCGGTTGAACTATGTAATAGGTGTTTATCTCGTATGTCCTTGCCGGTCTTGCAATATCGTGAAGGTCCATGGTAGTGAAGGAGGTTATTATAGTTTTACCCTCTTTGTCCATGGCGGGGTAGTGAAGGAGGGCTATGAACACATTTTGGTTTATCATAAATTCCTTATTATAGCATGTGGCTTCTTTACAGAAGGGGTGGCCTTGGGGATACGCTCTTGACCTTTCCCATACTTGAGCTTTTAAAAAGGTCTGGCAAAAGGGTTTGTGCAGTGGGGAACACGGATTATTTTCTTTTGGCAAAGGCTGTGGGCTGGGTGGACCTCATAAGCTCTGAGGTTCCAGAGGGGGATTTTGAGGAGAGAATCATAATATCCTTTGAGGGCAATCTAAGGCCTTTTCCAGAGGATAGAGTTTGGATTGTGGAACACTATTTCAGAAGTCTTGGTTTTGAAAACCATTTTTCAAGAATTATCCCTGTGGAGCCAAAGTTGGGGAGTCCCCTTGAGGGCTGTGCAGTGCTTCATCCTTCCAGCGGGTCACCCAAAAAGAACCCACCGCTGGAGCTTTTTCTAAGGATTGAAGACTTCCTTAGGCGTGAGGGTCTAAGAACCTTATACCTCATAGGCGAAGCGGATGGTTGGCTAAAAGAATATGTAAAAAACTACTTTGAGAGCCTATCCCCCTTGGAGATGGCAAGAGCTTTAAGAACTGCACGGTTATTTGTGGGTGCAGACAGTGGACTTTCCCATCTTGCAAGCTACTGCGGGCTCCCTACATTTATTTTCTATGGACCAACAGACCCCGTAATATGGAAACCAATAGGAGAAAGGGTCTTTCAGATAGCCCTAAGTCCTCCCTGTAGTCCCTGTTTTCCCAACGTATGCGATGAGAAAAGTTGCCTTCCCCTGGAGCCACTCTTTGAGGCTTTCCTTCTTGCCTACAGGAGTCTTTAGATGTTTATATTTTTTTGTTTCCCCACTCAGAAAACCTCCCTTATGTGTTCCACATCCTTACCCCTTATTACCACAACCTCCAGCCGATAGCTGTCCGCTGGGTTTTTCTGAAGAAACTCTTCCACACAGCGCAATATCCTCTGTAGCTTCCTTCTGTCAAACCTTTCTGCGGGGTCTCCCAGATTCTTGCTTCTGCCTCCCTTTACCTCTACAAAGACAAGCGTATTGCGGTCAATGGCTACTATGTCTATCTCACCAAACCTACAGTGGTAATTCCTGTAAAGAATGCGATAGCCTAAGCTCTGAAGGTATTCTACTGCAAAGGTCTCAAACTCTACACCCTTCCTCAAGGCTCTGAAGTATTTCCTCTGGTTTTGCTACCGCAGTACCAAGTTTGCCAACCACTATACCTGCGCAGAGGTTTGCCAGCTCGCAGGCACTCTCCCAGTCAACACCGCTAAGGACACAGGCGGTAAGCACCGCCACCACTGTATCTCCAGCGCCGGAAACATCGTAAACCTGCCTTGCCCTTGCAGGAAATACCTTGAACTCCTTATCAAATAGAGCCATGCCCCTGTTTCCGAGGGTTATGATAAGAGTTCCGAGGGCAAGCTCCTTTTTTAGCCTCCAGCCAAGACTCTGAAGGTTTTCCTCGTATAGCATGTTTTTTGCTTCCTTTTCGTTGGGCGTCATAAGGCTTGCACCCACATAAAGGTGTTTGTTTTGAGGTCTTGGGTCAACTGCATAGAAAAGACCCCTATCCCTTACCCCGTCCATAAGCCTCCTACAGACCACACCTTTGGCGTAGTCGGAGACGATGAGCCCATCCACATCTACTTTGAGTCTTTGAAGAAGTTCTTCAACAATCTTACCTTCAACACTTTTTTTGCTCTCGTTGTCTACCCTCAAGAGCTGTTGAGACAGAGCGACTATTCGCATTTTTTCCGTTGTGGGCCTTTGTGGGTCTTCCACCGTAAGGTCATGGATGCCGGCTTCTCTCATAAGCCCTCTAACTACGTGCTTTCCATAATCCTGTCCAACAACACCCAGAAGGTAAGTTTTTACCCCAAGATTTACTAAGTTGTTAGCCACATTGCCTGCACCACCAAGTCTGAATTCTTCTTGCTCAACTTCTACCACGGGAACCGGGGCTTCTGGCGATATTCTCTCTACCTTGCCAAACACATATCTGTCCAGTATTATATCCCCTACCACCAGAATTCTGAGGCTTTTAAACCTCTCCAGAATCTCTAAGAGTCTTTCCCTATCAAGACTCATTGACCACCTTGACTTCCTCACCCTCTTCTATAAAGGCGGAATGAAGCTCCCTCAATGCCAGTTCTCCGTACTTGTCCTCTATGAGGCACGAAATCTTTATTTCAGATGTGGATATGGCCATTATGTTTATGCCATTTTTATACAGCACTTCAAACATCTTGGCTGCTGTGCCGTAGGAACTGCGCATGCCAATACCAACCACTGAGACTTTAGCTATACGGTCATCCCTTACAACTTCTTGAGCACCAATTTCTTGCGCCACCTTTTTTACGATTTGCTCTGCCTTGGATGTCTCGCTTCTGTTCACGGTGAAAGACATATCCGTATAACCTTGGTGGGACACATTCTGTACTATCATGTCTACCACTATGTGGGCATCTCCAAGGGCTTTGAAAATGCTGTAGGCTATACCCGGTCTATCGGGCACCCGTACCACGGTAATCCTTGACTCGTTTCTGTCGAGGGTGATTGCCCTGACTACGCTCTTTTCCATGACCTCCTCCTCTGGGACTATCCAGGTCCCATCACTGTCGCTAAAAGAACTCCTTACATGTATTCTTACCCTATGCTTCATGGCAAACTCTATGCTTCTTGCCTGCATTACCTTTGCACCAAGGGATGCCATCTCGAGCATTTCTTCGTAGGATATGACTGGTATCTTCTTTGAGTTCGGCACTATCCTTGGGTCTGCAGTGAAGACGCCTTCCACATCCGTGTATATTTCACAGTCTGCGCCCAGTGCATAGGCAAGGGCTACCGCAGAGAGGTCTGAGCCGCCCCTTCCAAGGGTTGTTATTTCTCCACTTTCTGTAACACCCTGAAACCCTGCTACCACCGGCGTATACCCCTCTTCCAGCAAATTCTTCAGTTTCTGAACTACAATTCTTTTTACCCTTGCTTTTGTATGGACATCGTCAGTTAATACGGGCACTTGCCAACCGCAGAGGCTAACAGAAGGCACTCCCAGTTTTTGCAAAGTCATGGCAAATAGGGCTATTGCCTGCTGTTCGCCAGTTGATATGAGCATGTCCAGTTCCCTCTCCGGTGGCATTGGGTCTACCTGTTTTGCAAGGTTTATAAGCCTGTCCGTCTCGCCAGACATGGCAGAAGAGACCACCACTACTCTGTAGCCCTCTTTAAGCTTTTGGATGACCCTCTTAGATGCGTTTTCTATCCTTTCTAAGTTTCCAACTGAAGTTCCGCCAAACTTAACCACCAGAATCTTCATCGGTACTATTTTATAACAGCCCTGAGAATGTTTGAGAGGAATCATCTGATAAGCATACGACAACAATTCTATATTGCACACAGAAAAACTCAGAAAAACTTAGCTTCAGAAGCATCATCAAGTTCCACAGAATAAACCTCACGAATGCAAAAAGCCTCGCAAGCTCGTATATATCCTCGTACTATCTCTGTCATCCTAAGCCATCTTCATGTTGCCAAATAACTGCTCCACCTTATACCTGCTCTTTACAAACTTCCTGTAGGCGTTCCTAACTCCTTGCCTTATAGTCTCACTCATAGGAATTACGCACTTAACTTGCTTCTGCTCAAAGTAGCTTATCAACCTTACACTATCGTATATATCCATCAGCTAAGAAATGTTGAGTTTTTAACTTGGCCTTATCAAGTATTGCCCGCAAGATTTTCAGCTCCTCAGAATAGGCTCTATCAACTGCTACTCCTAAGACTATCTTCCTTTTGCTTCTTACACTTATCAGAACTTCTGTCTTTACGCGTGATTTTACCTCTCTTGTCCGTCTACCCCTTGACAAAAGAAAAATTTTGTGTATAATTATTATTAGCTAAAGAAAATTAGGGAAGGTTAGAAACTCCCTCCCCCTCCCTCCCCTAATTGTTTTGCCCCACCGCCCGGTGGGGCCTTTCTAAAACATGAAATTCCCAAAACTCATAAAGGCTGAGTTTAAGGAGAGATTAAACCGTTTTGTGGGTATCATAAAGCTCGGCCAAGGGGCCTTTAGCGCCTACATAAGAAATACTGGCAGACTAAAAGAACTGCTCTTTGAGGGTAACACCGTTTACCTATCGGAGAGAAGCAGAGGAAAGCATCCCTTTGAGATAGTGCTTGCAAACTTTGAAGATAAGCTTGTGTGTATTGACTCCCATATAGCGCCAAGACTCTACGCTGAATTTCTGAAGTGCCCGACGCTTTTTGAACCAAAATTTGAGGATGTAAGGTTTGACCTTTTATTGGGGGGCAGACCTGTAGAGGTCAAGTCCGTCAATCTTGTCCGTCTTGGTACAGCCCTTTTCCCCGATGCACCTACCACCAGAGGCAAAAAACACATAGAAAAGCTTATAGAGCTATCGGAAAGAGGATACAGCCCACTTATTGTGTTTGTGGTGCAGAGGGAAGATGCTGAGGTTTTTTCTCCCAATTGGGAAGTGGACCCAGCCTTTTCCAGCGCACTTTTAAATTATGCTCGCCTCGGTCTTGAAATAAGGGCTTACAGATGCTCCGTGGACCTAAGGGAGATTAAATTAAAAGAAGAAATACCTGTCAGGCTGGAGGCTTTGAGATGAAGGTGAAGCTCTGCTCTAAGGATGCGCTTATTGTGGTAGATATGCAGAGGGACTTTATGCCGGGTGGTGCCTTGCCAGTGCCGAATGGCGATGCCATTATACCAAGACTAAATGAGTACACAAGACTTTTCAATGAAAGGGGTCTTCCTTCCTTTTTCACAAGGGATTGGCATCCTCCAGACCACATATCCTTTAGAGAACAGGGAGGTATTTGGCCCTCTCATTGTGTTCAAGGGACGGAAGGTGCCATGTTTCACGAGGACCTCTTTGTTCCTCAGGACAACCGCTTTATAATATCAAAAGGTAATAGCAGAGACTTTGATGCCTACTCGGGCTTTCAGGGGACGATTCTTGATAGCCTTCTTAGGGAAAGGGGCATAAAAAGGGTCTTTGTGGGTGGTGTGGCTACGGATTACTGCGTCCGGAATACGGTGTTGGGTGCCATCAACCTGGGATATCAAGCTTTTCTTCTCCTCGATGCCATAAAGGGTGTGGATTTAAACGTCGGTGACTCGGAAAGGGCTGTGGAAGAGATGCTGCTTGCTGGTGCGGTAGGTGTGCAAATCGAAGATTTAGCTTAGTTCTCGGTAGGAGCTACTCGCAGTTCATTTAATTTTTGATTGGTATGTCTAAAGCTGACTCTGATACAAAGAAAATACCAACACTTGGCCGCGAACTCTCCCTTTCTTAAAGGATGTATTGGTTCTTGACCGCTTGTTTTCAGCTTTTATGAACCTGACAAACTCTCTTTATCTACCGCTTTTGGAACTATCAGATTGTGGGCACGCCAAGGAACATTGGCAAATTCTTTGGCATCTTCAAAAGGGCCTGGAAAAATCCCATAAGGGTTATATGAAAATACCCTTGGAATGACGGCGTGGATAGTAAGTCTGCAAACGGAAAGAAGAGGGTCTTTTGACTACCATAAAGCATGCTTGTAGGTTAAGAAGAATGGGGACTGAGAATGTTTTAAATTTTTCCAAAGCAGAAAAGACAAGGCTTATAGTATATATGCTACAAAAAGCTATGAGGAGAGGTCAATCAATGGTGCAATTCCCATAAGCTAGACAACGAAGCAGGGGTTAGGAATGCATGGGGGAATCTTGTAAAGGTGAATCTAAAAGATGTGCGAGGTAACAGTGTTTTTAAGCCAGCTTTGCAATGTCGTGACTGCTTTTTAAATCACAACTGCTTGGCGATGTTAAAGACAAGGGACGCACTCTACTAGCTTGGACTTTACCAAGACCAAAGGCTAAAAAGCTGGACACTAAGATTTTAAAGAAACTTGGAAAGTTCTGACCTCCAGCCTACTTGGAAAGATATAAAAACAAGCCTTTATAAAGGTAGTAAAACTTGGATAAGATAGTCAAAAACATGCCCCGCAGAGCTTCTGAGAGGGGTTTGCTTGCCCTCTTTTTGAGAAACTTTTAAAGCCTTATACAAAAGTTGGCGTATTTCTCGGAACCCTTCCTTTAGTTCTTGTCTTAGCTCATCAATCCTTTCGTTAAACTCTTGAAATCTCCTGTCCATGTCCTGTTTCAGGCCATCAATCCTCTTACTTAGAAAGCTAACCGTCAGACCTATGGCGACCGCCAGAGCTGAGATGAAGGTCGTAACCTCCATCAGTTTCATAGAAAAAATATAAACTTAAGTTTTGAACTCTTTAGCTATAAAGCTTGCCAAGCTTTGAAGCTCCTGTGCGGGTTGTGATTCATATCTTTCAATCAAATTAATCGGAAGCAAGAAGGCTTTAAAATCCGCTGTCTGGAGCTTTATCATGTTTCTGAAGCTAAGTTTTTTGCTTCCAACAATAAGCCCCTATTTTCAGGCAAATTTTTGATAGCTTATGCAGGTTATACAGTTTATTGCTCTTGAATGCAGTCCTATGAGTTTAGGACTTACAATACGAGCATGCCGTCCCCGTAGCTGTAAAATCTGTACTTTTTTTTAACCGCCTCCTCGTAAGCTCTGAGTATGTAATCCTTACCTCCGAAGGCGCACACAAGGAACAGGAGGGAGGACCTCGGAAGATGGAAGTTGGTTATAAGGGCGTCAACCACCCTGAAGTGGTACCCGGGGTATATGTAAAGACTCGTCCAACCTTCAAAAGGTTCAAAGTTAGAAGTTTCTAAAGCCCTGACAACGGTGGTGCCGACCGCCACAACCCTTCTTTTTCTCTCCTTCGTTAATTTTATAAGTTCCACGGTTTCTTCTGGCACTTTTAGGTATTCAGGGTCTATGTGGTGATGTTCTACGGATGCTACCTTTACTGGCTTAAAGGTGCCGTAGGAGATATGAAGGGTTATAAAAGCTATCTCTACGCCATAGGCTTTGAGCTTGTCTAAGAGCTCTTGGGAAAAATGTAGTCCTGCAGTGGGTGCGGCTACAGAGCCTTCTACCCTTGCGAAAACCGTCTGGTAGTATACCCTGTCTATAGATTCTTCTTCTCTTTTGAGGTAAGGCGGTATGGGTATTTTACCGTACTTGTCCAAAGCCTTGAGGGGGTCTTCTGCGACGAGCCTTACTCTGAACTTTCCACTCTCCAGGTTTTCAAGGACCTCTACCTTGAAGTCTTTTGTCACCTCTATGCTCATGCCCTCCCTTATGCCCTTACCACCCAAAAGGGCATACCACTCTTCCCTTGTTACATAATCTGTTAGTAGTATCTCCACTTTACCTCCAGTAGTTTTTTTGCCATAGAGCCTTGCGGGCATAACCTTAGAGTTGTTAAAGACTAAAAGGTCTCCCTCTTGCAGATATAAGGGAAGGTTCCAAAATACATCGTGTTTGATACTTTGGCTATTTCTATCCAGCACCATAAGTCTTGCCATGTGTCTTGGTTCTGTGGGATATTTAGCTATAAGCTCCTCAGGCAGATGGTAGTCAAAGTCTTCTACTCTCATTGCCTTGCAAGCACTTTTAGAATGATGGGCGCCATTAGTGTGGTAACCGCAACCACAAATATGACTACCGCATAGAGCGTGTCGTCGTAAAGACCGCTCTGCCTTCCAAACTCCGCAAAGATAAGACCTACTTCACCCCTTGGAAGCATGGAAAAGCCTATTAGGAGTTTCTCATTCATTGAACCTCTTACAAAAAAGCCAGATATTACTTTACCAACCACTGCCACCAAGAGTATAAGCAAGGAGAGAACCCAGAACTTAGGGGAGGTAAAGTCAATAGCCTTAAGGTTCAGCTGAAGACCTACATAAACAAAAAATATGGGCGTCATTACCCACATGAGGGGCATAATGGTGTGTTCTACCTTTTGGGCCATCCTTTCGTCCGTTTTCAAAAACACCGCAAAGGGCAAAGCAAAACGTCTTGAGAGGGCAAGACCTGCAGTAAAAGCGCCTAATATCTCAGGGGAGCCTACCTTGTGGGCAAGGTAAGCAAACAGAAACACTGTTGCCACCACTGTAGGTGGTATAAAGTCTTCCGTCCCCAGCCTTCTTGAAAACAGGCTTATCAATCTTGCCATTATCTGGGCAAGGATGGGAGAGAAGAGGAAGAAGCTGGCTATGTAAAGCACCAGCACGGTAAGGGCGTCAAAGTGCACCACACCCTCCTTGGAAAACTCGTAAAGACCTGCAAGGACTATAACGCCAAAAATATCGTCCAGCACCGCAGCACCCAGGACTATCTGGGCAAAGCGCTCTTTCATCTTGCCAAGGTCATCCAGCACCCTTACCGTTATGCCTATGCTGGTTGCAGTCAGAGTACCACCTATAAATAGAGACACGGTAATGGAGAGTCCAAGCAAATAGTGACTAGTCAGAGTTCCCAGGAGCATGGGCGTAAAAGCGCCAACAAAAGCCACCACAAAGGCCGGTATACCCACCCTCTTGAGCTGATTTATGTCCGCCTCAAGACCTATGTGAAAAAGCAGGAGAATAACGCCTATCTCCGCAAGAAGCCTTAGCACTTCGTTAGGCTGTATCAGACCAAGGGCGCTCTGGCCTAAAAGTATCCCAACCAGTATCTCACCCAGCACGGGCGGAAGACCAAGCCTTCCAAAAGCATCCCCTATTATACGAGCAAGAAAAAGAATTATGGCAAGGTGCAGAAAGAGAGTATGGATTTCCATGGCTTAGATATTATCTCACAGAATTATCGCTTTAGACATAAAGGGAGTTTAAACAAACCTTCATCTCCAAAATTGGCATGGTCTAAATCCCAAGTAGCGGTCAAGCTTCTTATAAATAACTTCACACAAGTCCCGTAGGAATTTCTTTTCAACGCATACGCCCGACTGCCAGAAAGCCCATACCATTCAAAAAATCAAACTCCATCCATTTGTCAATGTGACAAGGAATTAACTTATAACTTTCGTAGTTGATAGATAAACCCCAGTTTTTTTATTCGTTTCTAAAATGTATAAGATAAGTAAAAATAGTTAGGTAGGTTTTAGAATTACTGTCCCTTGTCCAGCTTGTAGCCCGTGGAGCCAAATCCTCCGTCTCCTCTTTCTGTTGGGCTTAGTTCTTGAACTTCCTCTATGTCCACTTTTACCACGGGGCATATGACCATCTGTGCAATCCTGTCTCCTCGCCTTACGAGAAAGTCCTCTTCCCCCAAGTTTATAAGAATGACCTTTATCTCACCTCTGTAGTCCGCATCTATGGTGCCCGGTGTGTTGAGAAGAGTTATGCCGTGCTTTATGGCAAGTCCGCTCCTTGGTCTAATTTGAGCCTCGTAGCCGGGTGGTATTTCAACGGCAATGCCCGTGGGTATTAAGGCTCTTTGCAAAGGTTTTAAAAGCACAGGCTCGCTTACTGCCGCTAAAAGGTCCATGCCCGATGCATGCTCGGTTGCATAAAAAGGCAAAGGTAAACCCTCTGCGTGAGGTAGTCTTATAAGCCTTATTCTCATGACCTTCTCCAAGCCGGCGGTGGGACTTGAACCCACGACCTAGGCATTACGAGTGCCTCGCTCTGCCTCTGAGCTACGCCGGCTCTTTTATGCCCATGTTCGTTAGCTTAGCCCTTCCTTGCTCGTCAATCTCAACCACTTTTACCAAAATTTCATCACCAAGGCTAAACTTTGCCCTCACATCCTTTATGTAGCCTTCCATCTTGCTCACATGCAAAAGACCCACCTTGCCGGGCAGTATTTCCACAAAAACGCCGTAAGGCTCAACTCTGGTAATCTTTCCTTTGTAAACCTTGCCCACCTCCACCTCCGCTATAAGGCTCTGTATTATCCTTTTAACCTCCTCTATTGCATCCTTTGAGTTTGAAGTTAGCGAGACCCTTCCACCTTCGTGAACCCAGACGGACACGCCCATTTTGTCCCTGAACTCTTTTACATTCCTACCACCCGGTCCTATTACGGTCATAGCCTTGTCCTCTGGTATGGTTATGATTTCTATCTTTGGTGCGTGTGGTGATACTTCTTTTCTGGGTTCTGGCATCGCCTCCTTCATCTTCTGTAGTATGTAGAGTCTTCCTTCCCTTGCCTGATAGAGAGCGGTCTTCATTATTTCCTTTTTAAGACCCTTTACCTTTATGTCCATCTGAATACTGGTTATTCCTTGCTCCGTGCCAGCCACCTTAAAGTCCATGTCGCCCAGTTGGTCTTCGTCACCCAGTATGTCAGAAAGCACCACATACCTTTCGCCTTCCATGATAAGACCCATGGCTATGCCCGCCACGTGCCCCTTTAGTGGAACGCCCGCATCAAAGAGAGCCAGCGAGCCAGCACACACGGTAGCCATAGAAGTAGAGCCGTTAGACTCCAGTATGTTAGAGACCACCCTTATGATGTAAGGAAACTCGGTCTCAGGTGGTATGAGAGGTTCTATAGCCCTCTCTGCGAGAGCTCCATGTCCTATCTCCCTTCTCCTTGGTGCCCCCCAAGGTTTGGCTTCACCAGTGGAAAAGGGAGGAAAGTTGTAGTGTAGCATAAATCTTTTTGAGGTCTCACCCTCGTAGATGCTCTCCACCAACTGAGCCTCCTCTGGTGAGCCCAGGGTCGCAGTGGCAAAAGCCTGAGTTTGACCTCTGGTAAAGATAGCACTGCCGTGAGGTCTATCAAAGGGATGAACTTCTATGGTTATAGGTCTTATTTCCTTCGGCGTGCGACCATCTATGCGAATGCCCTCTTCCAAAACCCTTCTTCTCATTAGCTTGCTTATCAGCTTTTTGTAGTTGTAGCTTAGCTTAAAGTGGAGCTCTTCGGGTATTTGGTAGGTTTGTATAAGCTCCTTTATGAGGTTTGACTGGTAAGTTTTTCTCTCCCTCTTGTCCCCAATCTGAAAAGAATGCAGAATCTTCTCCGTGCAGAACTCTTCCAACTTCTGGCTTATGTCTTCTGGCAAGTCCATTGTCTCAAAACTTACCTTCTGCACCCCTACCCTTTCTCTGAGCTTTTCCTGAGCCCTTATAAGGTCTTGAATAGCCTCAAGACCGTAGTAGAGAGCCTCCGCCAGAGTATCCTCGTCCACCTCCTTTGCACCCCCTTCCACCATTACTATGGCATCTTTACTACCCGCCATCACAATCTCCAAGTCCGCCCTCTGCCTTTCTTCGTAAGTAGGGTTAGCCACGAACCTTCCCTCCACCCTACAGACCCTTACACCAGCAATAGGACCATCAAAGGGCACTCTTGAGATGTGAAGAGCTGCAGAAGCGCCAGTTATGGCAAGCACATCTGGGTCGTACCTGTCATCCGCAGAAAGGGTCAAGGCGGTTATCACCACTTCGTGGAAAAAGCCCTCTGGAAGCATGGGTCTTATGGGCCTGTCTATAACCCTTGAAACCAGTATCTCCCTGTCCGTGGGCTTTCCTTCCCTTTTTACAAAACCGCCGGGTATTTTACCCCAAGCAGAGGACTGCTCCCTATAGTCCACAGAAAGAGGCACAAAATCTATACCTTGAATTGGCTCTTCGGACATAACCACGGTTACAAGCACCGCAGTGTCCCCTTGGCGCACAACCACCGCACTATCGGATAGCTTTGCGTAATGACCTGTTTCTATTGTTATCTCGGAGTCACCGAGTCTGGCAAATACCCTTTCCATTACCTTACCTTCAGTCCAAGCTTTTCTACAACCTCCAGATACCTCCTGTAGTTCCTATCCTTGAGATACTCAAGATGTCTTCTCCGGGCATGGATCAGAGCTATAAGTCCACGCCTTGAGTGCACATCCTTTTTGTGTTTTTTAAGGTGTTCGGTAAGCTTGTTGATGCGTTCGGTGAGTATAGCTATCTGGACTTCCGGCGAGCCTGTATCGCCTTCGTGTCTTTGGAAGCTGCTTATTATCTCCTTCTTGAGAGCCTTAGGTAACGCCATTCCTTTTCCTCCTGAGTTTTTCAAAATAAATTATTATACATCAACCACCGCCGTAAAGGCTTTGGTCTATTTCCATAAGAAACTCTTCCACCATATCCGTTATCAACTTTGCAGTTTCTTGGGTAGGTTTGTCAAAGTAATACTCAAAAAGCTCTATTTTTCTTTCATATTCATGTTCTTCGTCCGCATAATACTTAAGAAGTATATAAGGCACCCTTAAGGATGGGTCAAAATCCTCATCCTCTGGAGTTTTAAGCTCATAATCTATGTCAATACCGCTAATGGTGCTGTCTAAGACATTCATAAGCTCATCTATTCTTGCTTTGTAATTTCTCCAGTCTTTCATGTTTTAATATTTTACAATGGAAGGGGGTTCACTGGAAGACCTAATTTTGCAAACACTAAAGGGTAGTAAAAAGCCTTTAACCTTTGAAGAGATAGCGCGAAGGCTAAACCTTGACAACAAGGACAAAAAGCTTCTCAAAAAACTTCTCAGGAATCTAAGGAAAGCGGGCAAGCTCCATGTGGAAAGGGGCAGATATTCTATTGGAGAGGAAGAGTTTGTAAGCGGTAGAGTGGTGCCATACCCTGCAGGCTTTGGCTTCTTAGAGGTGGGCGAGGGTAAGAAGGACATATACATACCTCCCTTTGAGATGGTTAGGTTGATGGCTGGGGACTTAGTTAAGGCAAGGGTTGTGGAGTACAAGGGCAAGAAGGAAGTCAGAATTGTAAAGGTGCTAAAAAGAGCTCACAAGGAGATAGTGTGTAGAATTCAAAAGAGGGAGGGGTCATGCCTTGGCATCCCCGTGGATAAAAACCAGCACCAGACACTAATGCTTGAAGCTGGCGCCTGCGAGGGGTTAAAGGATGGAACCCTTGTAGTTGCGGAGATAAAAAAATTCCCTTCCAAAGAGCATCCTGCGGTTTGCAGGATTAGGGAAGTGCTTGGTCATCCAGAGGAAAAGAACCTTACCATAGAGATGCTCATAAGAAAGTACAGCTTGCCTACCACTTACCCACCCGAAGTTCTTAAGGAGGTAAAGGATATAAGCTTTGACTGCAGAAGGGAGCTAAAATCAAGAAGGGACCTAAGAGACCAGCTATGCTTTACCATAGACCCCGAGAGGGCGAAGGATTTCGACGATGCTATTGCCATACAGAAAACCTCTGAAGGCTACAGACTCTGGGTTCATATTGCGGATGTATCGCATTTTGTGGAAGAAAACTCTGCGCTGGATAAGGAAGCCTTCAAAAGAGGTTTTACCTTTTACCTACCCGACAGGGCACTTCATATGCTTCCAGAAAAACTCTCTGCCGACTTTTGCAGTCTAAAGCCAGGAGAGGAAAGGCTTGCCTTTACCTGTGAAATGTTTTTTGACCATAGGGGAAGGCTTTTGGAATACGACATATACGAGAGCATCATAAGGAGTAAGGCAAGACTTACTTACAATGAAGCCCTGAGACTTATAGTGGGCGACCCAGCCCTTGAGGCAAAGTATGGAGAGCTTGTAGAACATCTAAGGGTCATGGAGGACCTTTACAGGATACTCTCAAAGATGCGATGGGAAAGGGGTAGTATAGATTTTGACCTGCCCGAGGCTGAGCTTATCGTGGATGAGTATGGCGAGCCTGTGGCGGTTGTGCCTTACGAGAGATATGTTGCCCACAGGATAATTGAGCAGTTTATGGTTTCTGCAAACGAGACGGTGGCTATGCACTTGCAAAATTTAGGATACCCCTGTCTATACAGGGTTCATGATAGACCAGACCCCGAAAGGGCAGAGAATCTTTTGGAGATACTCTCAGGACTTGGCTACAGGGTGAAAAGACAAAGCCTTAGCCCAAGGTTCTTCCAGAAAATCATAGAGGACTTTGAGGGAAGGCCTGAGGAAAACCTTGTGAGATTTTTGACTCTACGCTCCATGAAAAGGGCCCACTATTCACCCCACAATGTGGGACACTTTGGGCTTGCATCGGAGCATTATACTCACTTTACCTCGCCCATAAGAAGGTATGCGGACCTCATAGTCCATAGACTACTAAAAAGGGCCATAAGGGGAGAAGACATAGATTATGACAAGACCCTTTCTTACCTTGAGATGGCAGGCATGCACCTTTCACAACGGGAGAGGCTTGCGGAAGAGGTAGAAAGAGAAGCTATAGAGAGGCTAAAGGCTCGCTTCATGAGGTCACACATTGGGGAGGAGTTTGAGGGCTTAATAACTGGCGTTGTTGCCTTTGGACTCTTTGTAGAGATTCAGGAATACCTGGTGGAGGGTCTCGTGAGCATAAGCACCATGAAGGAGGACCAGTATGTTTATGATGAGCCAGCTCATAGGCTGGTTGGTGTTAGTACTGGTAAGGTTTTCAGGCTCGGCGACAAGGTAAAGGTAAAGGTAGTGGCTGTTGATGAAGAAAGGGCAAGGCTAGAGCTTGTCCTAATCTAAATGACCTCAAGCTTTGCTCTGAGCGCGCCAGCCGCCTTTATCGCCTGCAACACCGATATGATTTCCCTTGGCGTAGCACCTATTTTGTTTAAAGACTCAACCAGTTGGGACACGGTAGCACCGCGTATCTGAAGAATTCTTGCCTCCTTTTCCTCTACTTTTAACTCTGTCCGAGGGACCACTTTTGTTTCTCCGGGGGATAAGGGTGGTGGCTGTACCACCTCTGGGGTTTCCCTTATTGTTACCGTAAGGCTGCCTACCGCTACAGAAACTGGGTTTATTGTAACATCACCACCAAAAAGCACAATCCCAGACCGGCTGTCCACAACAACCCTTGCCACAGATGGCACATCTATTCTTGTATCTTCTACCCTTGCCAAGAATTCCACCGGGTTCATGCCCTCTGGCTTTCTAAGTCTTATGGTGCTACCGTCTATAGCTGTAGCAATCTGCGCGCCAAACTCGGCGTTTATCCTGTCTTGAATGAGCTTGGCAAGGGAGAAGCTGGGATTATCCAAATAAAGGCTTATCTCGTTGGATGTGGTTTGGAGGGGTAGCTCCCTTTCCACGACGCCCCCATCGGGTATCCTACCCACGGTGGGTGTGTTCTTTGTCTGTTGGGCACCTCTTCCACGAGCCTCGTATCCACCTATGAGAATCTGACCCTGAGCAAGTGCATAGACCTCGCCGTCTGGACCCCTCAAAGGCGTAAGAAGTAGTGCCCCTCCCTCGAGGCTCTTTGCATCCCCTATGGAAGAAACTTCCACATCCACTTTCATTCCCGGTTTTGCATAGGGCGGTAGCTTGGCGGTCACCATAACCGCGGCCACATTTTTGGTTGTCATCCTTCTTGGGTCTACAACTATGCCCATCCTGTTTAGCATGTTAGCAATGCTCCTTATGGTGAAAAGGGTGCTCTTTCCATCCCCAGTGCCCTTAAGACCCACCACAAGACCGTAGCCCACGAGGTAGTTGCTTCTGCCTCCTTCTACGGTTGTCACATCACCTACGCGGGTTGCAAAGCTAAAGGAAAAGAGCAGTATCAGAAGGGCAATACCTTTGCAAGTATTCTTGCCAACCATCCGGGACTACCTCCATCCGCAAGAAAACCCTTACCATCTATGAAAACCTCAAGGTTTGCTATTTTGTCGCTGGTGACAGTGTTGGTACTGTCAATGTCCTCGGGTCTCACTATGCCTCTAAGGACCACCTCCCTCTGGGCGTTGTTCATTATTATGTTTTTCCTTGCTTCTACAAGCATAGTGCCGTTCTGGTAAATTCGCATTACTCTACCTGCTAACCTTGTTGTTAGTGTGCCGGTTTGTTGAAGTTTGCCAGAGCCTGCCGTGTTAAGCTGGCCAGAGCCCCTGCCTCCTATGTCTGCGAGGGTGTTGGGAGAAAGACCAAAGAAGGAGCTTATGCTTTGTTGGAAAGCTGATGACCTTTGGGTCTGGGAAGACACACTCTCCACCGCATTTATGCTCTCCACCACCTGAAGGAACAATATGTCACCAACCCTGCTTGCCCTTCTCTCCGAGTATAGGTCCTGAAATCCATTTTTTGGCATGAGGCTTCCCCTGGAGGCATACTCAAGTCTGTCTTCTGTAGAAGGATATGGGTTTTTTCTTTCATACTCCTCTAAGGTACTTACCTTCGGACCGCAGGAAAATATTAAAAAAGTTAAAAGAACAACCAACCTCCCCATTGTTCTTTAATTTAA
>JAOAIS010000025.1 GCA_026414575.1 Aquificaceae bacterium
CTGTGGGCTTGGGGTAACAATGTAGACCCAGCCAGAGACGTGCTTGTGCTAAAGGGTCCTATTGACGTGCTTGACCACTCTACAAACGAGGTGGGCTTTGGAGGAAAGCTTGTGATTGATGCCACATCCAAGTGGAAGGCAGAAGGCTACCAAAGAGAGTGGCCAAAAGTCATAGAGATGTCAAAGGAAGTAAAGGACAAGATAGACAAACTGTGGGACAAGCTGGGAATAGTTTAGCTTACCTGAACCTCCGCCCTTCAGAAAAGAGGGGATAAAAACCAGCATTTTGCGGATGGGTTATACTTTATACAATCATGCTCTTTTCAAAGGTTGAATTACTTGATGGGGAAAAGCATAAAAATCTCAAGTGGAGTTGTCTAAAGGCTTCCTGCCCTCAGAGCTGTTGCCTTGTGCCAGACAGGACCTTTGTGGTCCTTGAAGAAGTTGTGGGTTTGTCCAGACACTTTCCCGTGGTGATAAACATCGAGACGGACGATAAGGGAAAAGATGAAAGGCTCCTGTGCGCCTATTTTAGGCTCAAGGAAGACAAGGGAGGATGTGTATACCTTAAGAACGGCGAGGGATGCCTTTTGGAAGGCGAAAAACCTTACACCTGCAGGCAATATCCCTTTTTCATAAAGGGTGGGTACTTAGCCTTAGACCTTACGTGCCCTGGCTTTTCGGAGAGTGAGGGTAAGGCTTTATGGGAAGGGCAGTTTGTAAGCACCTACTTTGAGAAGGAATTTTACGCCTACTCTTTAAAGCTTGAAGAGGGAAAAGCCCAGACGGAGGCCTTTCTGGAGCTACTCTTTAGCCTTGATTTAATTGTAGGAGGAAAGATAAGTTACGAAAATGTGGAAGTATCCTTCAACATGGTGGACGAAAAGAGGCTTTCTCGCCTCCCCAAAAGCGATTTGGAAGAACTCTTCCATAGGGGCTACATGCAGATAATATACGCCCACCTAAATTCCCTCCAAAATTGGGAGAGACTAATAAAGAGGTTCTTGTTTGGTCCAACTCCTATCTTTTAGTGCTTAGAATGAATACAAGGTCTGCTATTTCGTCTTTGCCATGGGAAACACCGTTGGTAGGCCTTCTTTCTCCATGTTCTCTTTGTGCCAATGGGGCACTGCCCAGCACTCTTCTTGCGAAGAGAAACCTCCTATGCCAGTATGGATCTTCTATATAACTTACCGTTATGCCGGTGCGTTCACTGGCATGAACCATTTTTCCATTGCCTATGTATATGCCCACATGGGATGGCCCCTTCTTATAGGTGCTGTAAAAAAGCAGGTCACCCGGTTTTAACTCGCTAAGACTTACTAATGTGCCTACGCTGGCCTGTTCTGCTGTGCTCCTTGGAAGCTTTATGCCATTCACCTCAAAGACCCTCTGCACAAAAGCGGAGCAATCCATACGATATAGCTCGTTGGCGCCAAACCTGTAGGGTCTTTCCATGTAAGTGAGGGCAGTAAGCACAACACCTTCTGAGCTTGCCAAGGATAGGCTAAAGCCAAGGAGTAGCCCCAACACTCCTCCCCTCATGTCCTCTGAATATACCCATCAACTTTTCAACTGTCAAGTTCTTTAGAAAATTGAGCCATCCTTTCCAGTAAAGGCTCTTATAGCTCCTTTCTCCTGCAAGCAGTTCATAAAAGCTTGCAAGGGCGAATTCCTTGCCCATCTTATAGGCCAACCTCTGAAAGCGGTAGGCGAGCCTTGCTATCTTCCCTGCATACAAAAGTTCATCCACAAGAGGTTTTAAAAGTTTCCTGTATGTGTCCGCTGGGTTTGATGGGTTTTTAACTATGGCTTCCGATACGAGCCTGCCAGCCCACAGGGCGTAGTATATTCCTTCCCCAAGAAGGGGGTCTGCCATGTTGGCCGAATCCCCAACAAGGAGAGCTCTATCCCTGCCCGTATGTATATCTCCCTCCCCTTCTGGACAGGGTATGTGCCAGCCCTTTGGATGCGTATACTTTATGCCCTTTTTGTCTGCATAGTCCTTTAGTATCCTTGTAAGGTCTTCTTTCCCCGCTGAGGCAACGCCCACACTTATTCCTTCTCCATGGGGGAAAACCCAGAGATAACCTCTACTTACTAAGCCTATTTCTATGAGAACCTCTTCTTTCATGTGACCTCCCGTTAGAAACTCAAGGCTTTTGTAAACCCCCTTTTTCTTAAAACCAAGAATCCTTGCTGTCTTTGAATGAACACCATCCGCACCCACGAGAAAATCTGCAAAAAAGTCGCCCTTGGAAGTAAAAACTCTATACCCCGACTCTTCTTTTTCAAAGCCTATAAACTCCGCCTGCAAAAGTTCCGCCCCGGCCTCTTGAGCTTTTTCCACGAGAAAAAGGTCAAAGAACCTTCTGTCCACTATGTAGGCCACTTCCTCCCTTGCGTCTACCCTTACCTCCTCAATACCCATAAAGCCAAGCCTTCCAGACCTTATGGTGTTGAGAAAAAGCCCTTTTCGACTCTCGGGCAAAAGCCCTAAGGTTCTTGCAGACAAACACCCAGCGCATAGTTTGAACCTTGGTAGTTTCTCCTTTTCTAATAGAAGGACATTAAGCCCTGATTTTGAAAGGTGGTAGGCACAGGAAGCACCAGCAGGACCACCCCCTACTACTACAACCTCTGGATTCATATCAAAACCTCAGAAGGCTTGCACCCCATGTAAGACCCCCACCCATGGCGGTTAACAGTACAAGGTCGCCCCTTTTAAGCCTTCCCTCCCGCCTTGCCTCATACAGGGCTATGGGGATTGAAGCGGCGCTAGTATTTCCGTACTTTTGGATGTTAGAGTAAACTTTTTCCATGGGTATGGAGAGTTTTTCCGCAAGGGCTTGCATTATTCTTATGTTTGCCTGATGCGGCACCACAAGGCTTATGTCCTTCATGGATACTCCAACCTTACGAATTACCTCTTCGCAGACCTCCGCCATAGAACGCACCGCCAGCTTGAAGAGTTCTTTACCCTTCATCTTTATGTATCCGCACTTCTCCGCGTAGAGTATCTCCCAGTAGCTTCCGTCAGACCTCATAACAGAAGCAAGCAGTTCTCCATCACCATCCAAAGACAAGACCGCTGCACCAGCCCCATCTCCAAACAGGACGCAGGTAGACCTGTCGCTCCAGTCCACTATCTGCGAGAGCTTCTCTGCACCCACAAGAAGCACATTCTTGGACTTTCCTGTAATTAGCATAGAGCTGGCTATTTCAAGACCATAGAGAAAGCCACTGCAGGCTGCGGATACATCAAAGGCATAGGCCTTACCCGCACCAAGCTTTGCCTGTAAAAGACATGCACTGGCTGGGAAGCCAAGGTCTGGGGTAAGGGTTGCAAGGATTATAAGGTCTATGTCCTTTGGCTCCAATCTTGCATCTTCAAAAGCCATAAGGCTTGCATTGTATGCCATGTCAAGAAGACTTTCTTCCTCCGCTATTCTCCTTTCTTTTATACCAGTTCTTGTGGTAATCCACTCATCAGAAGTATCCACTATCTTCTCCAGGTCAAAGTTTGTAAGGATTTTGTTGGGCGTGTAATAACCCAAGCCTTTTATGGTTATACCCATCAGGCCCTTACCTCTTGAGGTATAAGGCTTTTTAGATTTTCGGAAAGCCTCTCGTTAAAGTGGTGGGTTAGAAATTCGTTGGCAACCCTTATGGCATTTCTTATGGCTTTTGCGTTGGCCCTACCATGGGTTATTATCACCGGCTTTTTAGCTCCAAGAAGGGGTATTCCCCCATACTCGGCAAAGTCTGCCTTCTTTTTAAAGTTGTTGAGGGCTGGCTTCATAAGAAGAGCTCCCAGCTTTGCCATGAAGCTTTTTTCTACCTCTTCCCTTATCATCTGAAGCACTGCAAAACCAAGACTTTCGCTTGCTTTCAGTATTATGTTTCCCACAAAACCATCGCACACTATGACATCAAAGGTGCCTGCGTATATGTCCCTTCCCTCCGCATTTCCAAGGAAGTTTATCTTACTTGCCTTCAAAAGGGGATAGGTCTCCCTAACCAGCTCGTTGCCTTTTCCTTCTTCTTCTCCTATGCTCAGGATGCCCACCCTTGGTTTGCTTATACCCAAGATTTCTTCCGCGTAGGTATGTCCTATTACTGCAAAGTGCAGAAGATGAACGGGTTTGCAGTCCACATTAGCACCCACATCTATAAGCACCGTTTTACCCTTTGGGTTTGGCAATGCCACCCCTATGGCCGGTCTTTCTAAGTCTTCTATGGAACCTATTATAAATTTGCCTACCGTAAGCACGGCACCCGTGTTGCCTGCAGAAACAAGCCCGTCCGCCTTGCCTTCTCTCACAAGCCTTCCTGCCACATGAAGCGAGGAGCCCTTCTTTTTTAACACATTAGATGGTGTCTCGTCCATGTGGACCACATCCTGAGCGTGCACCACCTCAAGAGTTTCCAAGAATCCCTCGCGTTTTAGTATATGCTTTATCTTTTCTTCATTCCCCACAAGAAGGCTTTCTATTCCAAGGTCCCTATAGGCTAAAATACAGCCTTTGACTATTTCCTCGGGGGCGTAATCCCCTCCCATGCAGTCGACTGCTATTTTTGTCATGAACTTTTGAGAATTTCTCTTCCCTTATAGTAACCGCAGTAGGGACATGCCCTATGAGGCATCATGAGCTCTCCGCAGTTAGGGCACCCCGCAAGGGAGATGGAACTAAGCTTTGAGAAAAAGTTCTGAGACCTTCTTTGGTCCCTTCTCCATCTAGAAGTTTTCCTCTTAGGGACAGCCATACTATTGCCTCCACAGTTTTATGACAGCTTCCTTATTATAACACATTGCCCTTTTTCAGTAGGTCTCCAAGGGTTACTTTTTTGGATTCCTCCCTTTCCTCAAGGGTTGGGGTACACTCGGGACTGCAAAGAGGTTTTGTGGGTATGCTTAGGATTATCTGCTCCCTTACAAGCTCCCTAAGGTCAAAGGCCTCTTCGTCTTCAAGAAAGGATACATCAAGCTCGGAAGGTTTTAAGTACATTACATCCCTCGTAGGGTATGGTTCTATCCTTATGGTTTCTTTCCTTGATATGTCCTTATGGTAAAGGGTGAGACACCTGCTACATTCAAGGACTACATGACCTTCTATCTCCATATATATCCTGTAGCCTCCCTTTTCCTTGGTTATTTCGAAGTAAAAGCCAACTGGCTCTACTATTTTTCCAAGGTCGGGGGGGAGCCCTATTTCATCAGGTTTGAGGGTGTAACTTCCAGTAAGTTTTTTTCTGGTTTTGAAGAGTTCTTTTAGGTTTAGCCTGAACATAATGTTTTAAAATATTTCATGTTTGTTAGAATTTCAAGGAGGTTAGCATGAAGCTGGTGGCCATAGGTGGAGGAACGGGGCTTTCAACACTCCTCAAGGGTCTAAAGGAAAAAGTTGGCAGGGATGTGGAGGACCTTTCTGCCATAGTTACAGTTGCAGACAGCGGGGGTAGCACGGGTAAACTCAGAAGAATCTATAATGTTCCAGCTCCCGGGGATATAAGAAACTGCATAGTCGCTCTTTCGGAGAGTGAAGACATACTGAGGGAGCTTTTTCAGTTTAGGTTTAAGGGTGGGGAGCTGGACGGTCACGCCTTTGGAAATCTACTTCTTGTAGCCCTTGCGGAAATAACAGGTAGCTTTATGCAAGCTATCAACATAGCCTTGCACATACTTAGGACCAAGGGCGAAATCATTCCTGCAACCCTTGAAAGTATACAACTCTGCGCAAGGTTTAGTGACGGTAAGCTGGTTTGTGGAGAAGAGGAGATTACCGAACATGGCAAATCAGACAGGGTAAGGATTGAAAAGATTTGGATTGAACCAGAGGGGGTAAAGGCACCCATTGATGCGGTGGCCAAGATAGAGAGCGCGGACATGATAGTCTTTGGACCTGGCAGTCTCTACACGAGCATAATACCGAACTTACTCATAGAGGACATAAGGGATGCTGTCCTGCGGTCGCAGGGGGTAAGGGTTTTTGTCGTAAACGCCATGACCCAACCCGGAGAAACGGAGGGTTATACCGCCTACGACCACATAAGGACCTTTAGGGAATACACGGGCATTGACAGGATAGATGTGGCGGTGATAAATACGAGGATGCCATCAGACAGGGTGCTTAGGAGGTATTTGGAGCAGAGGCAGGAGCCGGTCATTCCCGACATAGCAAGGATAGCCAAGGAAGGTATAGAGGTGTACACGCAAGACCTAATAGGCGAAAAAGAGGATTTTGTGAGACACGACCCCTACAGGCTTGCTGACCTCATAGTGGACATATACCGAAAGCATGGAGTATTTCCTTAATTTTGATACCTCTAAGCTACCGGAAGATAGAGCGGATGTGGTAATATGCGGTAGTGGCATAGGGGGCTTGACAACAGCCATAGTGCTTGGAGAGCTTGGTATCACACCGCTTTTGCTTACAAGGGGAGTGGGTAATACCTATTATTCTCAGGGGGGTATAGCTTGCGCACTGCATCCGGAAGATAGCCCATACCTTCATGCCCTTGACACGCAAAAGGCTGGAAGAGGTCTCTGTAATGAAGGGAACTTGCGTATCCTCGTGGATGGGGGTGTTCAAGGGTTTGTGAACTTGAAAAGATGGGGAGTTGAGTTTGACAAAGAAACAACAATTGAAGGTGGACACTCCTTTCCAAGAGTATACAAAGTAAAAGACTATACGGGAAAGGCCATACACGAAGCACTTTGGCGACGCGTAAAGGAGCTGAAAATAAGGATAGTTAGAGGCGAGCTTCAGGAGATTTTGGGAGAGGGCCGCGTGGAGGGAATAGTTTACTACGACGGAAGCATGAAGTTTATAAGGACGTCCATTCTTGTACTTGCTACCGGCGGGGCTGCCAGCATGTTCTTACATACCTCAAACCCTGTTAGAGTAAGAGGGGATGCCCTTGGTATAGTGCTGAGAAAGGGCCTTTCCCTAGTAAACCCTGAGTTTGTTCAGTTCCATCCTACGGTAGTGAAAAACACCAGCATACTGATATCAGAAGCGGTAAGGGGGGAGGGTGCGGTGCTCGTTGACCAGAAGGGAGAGCGGTTTGTGAACGAGTTAGAACCGAGGGATGTGGTGGCTAGAGCTATCTACAGGAAGATGAAAGAAGGTGGAGAGGTATTCCTTGACTTGAGACCGCTAAAAGCCGCGGGGATTGAGTTGCGGGAGAGATTCCCAACCATTTATGGCATGCTCAGGGAAAAGGGTTACGAGCCAGAAAAAGAGCCCATACCCGTTACGCCAGCCTCCCATTACTTTATAGGAGGGGTTGAGGTAAACAGTTATGGAAAGACAATCCTTGAAGGTTTGTATGCGGTGGGTGAGTGTGCCTGCACGGGGGTCCACGGAGCCAACAGATTGGCTTCTAACTCCCTTTTGGAGGGCGTTGTTTTTGGCTACAGGACCGCCTATAGGATATTTCACGATTTGAGCTTTTACAGGAAGTCCTCAAAAGGAAATTTCAAAAACCTTAGGGAGGGCAAGCGGAAACCTCCCTATACTTTTGAAGACCTAAGGGGGCTGATGTGGGAGGCATGCGGGCTTGAAAGGGATGAGGAGGGGCTAAAGAGGGCCTCAGAGAAACTGAAGGTATGGATTGAAGGATACAAACACTGGACCCCCAGCATAGAAAACCGACAACTCTTAGATATTAGCTTGGTAGCTTTAGCAACCGTTAGCTGTGCCCTCTGGAGGAAGGAAAGTAGAGGAGTCCACTACCGCAAAGATTACCCCCACGAAAGGGAGGAGTTCAGGAGGGAAAGTTTGTATACGCTTGAAAAACCAGCGAGTTAAACCCAATGGTTAAGAAGTCTTTTCTCTCCAAATGAAGACACGCGAGTCTTGGTTCCATTACTTTTCTTAGTGCCCAGCGGTTGGCAGGATGCTATAATAAAGATTCTATGGAGGAAAAGCTCAAAAAATACAGAAGGGATGCGAGCCTTAAGGAGTTAGGAAAACTTCTTGAAGAAAAACTGAGGTGCGTCCCACCAACGATGGAGTATGTCAGAAACCTAATTCTTGATGTAAAGATGTTTTTTAGATTACTTTCCGATGAGGAATTTGACCTCAGCCCGCAAGCAAGGGAGGACTTTACCTCTGCGCTTGTCTACTTTATAGAGGACAAGGACTCTATACCTGACCGAATACCCCTCATAGGTTACTGGGACGACTACAGGCTTGTTAAATATGTGAAGACCAAACATAAAGAGGAAATAGAGCGGTACTTTTCACAGGTTAAGCACTTCATAGCCAACTACTTCTGATGTTGTGGTTCCTCTCTTACAGGCTTTTTCAATCCCTTCTCACGCTCTTGGGTGTAACTTTCCTTTCCTTTTTCATCATAAAGCTGGCACCCGGGGATTACTTAGACCAGCTGAGGTTAAATCCACAGATATCCCAGGAGACGATAGAAGCCCTCAAAAAGCAGTACGGCCTTGACCAAAACTTTCTGGTGCAGTATTTTAGATGGCTTTTTTCCGCCCTAAGTTTTGACTTAGGTTACAGCTTTCAGTATCATGCGCCGGTGTCCCAACTAATAGGTGAAAGGATTTGGAATACCCTTTTGCTTACCGTAAGCTCTACTTTACTCTCTTGGGTTGTGGCCATACCCTTGGGACTTTTTGCTGGTCTTAAGGAAAATAGCCTTTTAGACAGAGTTATAAGGGCTTACAGCTACCTTTTGATGTCTTTCCCCTCCTTCTTTCTTGCCTTTTTGATGCTTCTTGCGGTCTCTAAGACAGGCTTTTTGCCGGTAGGAGGCATACACAGCCCAGATTTTCACAAGCTTAGCCTCTGGGGTAAGGTCCTTGACCTTTTGGCTCACATGCTTGTCCCAGTGCTTACCCTTACTCTCGTTTCCTCCGCAGGTCTTATAAGGCTTATGAGAAGTAGTGTAATAGAGATAAAGAATAGTCCAATGGTCGTAATGCTAAAGGCCAAGGGTGTTTCCCAGTGGGTTATAATAAAGCATATATTCAAAAACGCCATGAATCCCTTTACTACTCTCATCGGTTATGAGATAGCGGGTCTGTTGTCAGGTGCCGCTCTTATTGAGATTATTGTCGGTTGGCCAGGGCTTGGCACCCTTATGCTGGATGCCGTGCTATCCCAGGACCTTTTCCTTGTCATGGGAGGACTTTACATTGGGACCATAATGCTTCTTGTGGGAAACCTCATGGCCGATGTGCTTTTGGCTATTATAGATCCAAGGGTGAGGGAAAGGGAGGTAATAAGGTAAGGAGGTGCAAACATGCCAAAGGTAGCCCTTGTGCTCGCTGACGGCTTTGAGGAGGTTGAGGCGGTAGCGCCCATAGATGTGCTAAGGCGCGCGGGTGTCGATGTAATTGTGGCCGGTCTTAAAGAAGAGCCTGTTGCAAGCGCCAGAAATCTTAGGATAATACCCGATACAACCGTAGATAGGCTGAATCCCGAGGAGCTGGATATGGTTATCCTTCCTGGAGGTGCAGGAGGGGTAGAAAGGTTAAAGCAGGACCCAAGGGTGGAGAGGCTCGTAAAGGCTATGGAGGAAAAGAAGAAGTTAATAGGCGCCATATGCGCGGCACCCACTGCCCTTGCCAAATTTGGCGTACTTCAAGGTCGAAAAGCCACTGTGTACCCCTCCCTTGTGGAGGAGATTAAGCCCGCCCAGTACTTGGACAAGCCTGTAGTAGAAGACCAAAACATAGTTACCAGTCAGGGACCCGGTACAGCCCTCGAGTTTGGTCTTAAGCTTGCAGAGAGACTCGTAGGTAAAGAGAGGGCAAAGGAGGTGGCAGACAGGATGCTCTTAAAGTACTGATGATTCAGGTAAGGATAAAACCCGGCGTGGAGGACAGGATAAGAGGATTCTTCCCCTGGGTTTATAGGCCAGAAATCATCAGCTACTCAAAACAACCAAAGAAGGGCGACCTTGTAGTGGTGAGGGATTATAGCGGTAGGTTTCTTGGTTATGGCTACATAAACCCTTCCACCAACATTAGCATAAGGATAGTGTCCTTTAACAAGGAAGAGCCCATAGGGGAGGAACTCATAAGAAAGAGACTGAAAGATGCCCTCGATTACCGCAAGAGACTTTCTCTTGATAGCAACGCTTACAGGCTTGTACACTCGGAGGGGGACTTTCTGCCCGGTCTTATAGTGGATGTCTACGGTGAGTATGCTGTTGTGGAGTTCACCACCTACGGCATGAGGAGTTTCAAAGACTGGGTTGTTAAGGCTCTTGTGGAGCTTCTAAAGCCCAAGGGTATTTACGAGAGGGTGAGTGATTATGTGGCTACCATTGAAGGCGTAGAGGATAAAGGAGGCATCCTTTATGGGGATGTGCCCGAGGAGGTCACCATATGGGAGCATGACCTTAAGTTCTTAGTGCTGGTGCCAAGGGGTCAGAAGACGGGCTTTTTTCTTGACCAGCGCAGAGCAAGAAGGCTGATAAGGAATTTCGTAAAGCCTGGAGATGAATGCCTTGACCTATTTTGTCACACGGGAGGGTTTGCGCTCAACATGAAAAGGGCCGGTGCAAAAAAGGTGACTGCGGTAGATTTATCCGAGGAAGCCCTAAAGGTAGGGAAAAAGAACGCCAGTCTAAACCAGATGTCGGATGTGGAATGGTTAGAAGCAAACGCCTTTGACTTCTTGAGGAAAATGCATGCGGAGGGAAGGAGGTTTGACCTTGTGGTTATAGACCCACCATCCTTTGCCAAGAATAAGGCTTCTGTGCCAAGCGCCCTTAGGGGATATAAGGAGCTCTTCTTTAGAGGTTTGCATGTTACAAAACCGGGGGGTTACCTCGTGGTTTATTCCTGCTCCTTTCACATTAGGAGAGAACATCTTTTGCAAACTCTTCTTGAGGCATCAAAAGATGTAAAGAGACAGGTCAGGATAGTGGGAGAAAGTATACAGGATTTAGACCATCCTTGGATGCTTCAGACACCCAACACCCTTTACCTGAAGGGAATATATGCGGAGGTACTTTAGTGGATACAAAACATGCCCTTGTGCTTGGAGTGGTAGAAGGCATTACGGAGTTTCTTCCAGTGTCTTCCACTGGACATCTTATACTTACCGCGCATCTGCTTGGGCTTACCCACGATGATTTTACAAAGAGCTTTGAAATATCAATACAGCTTGGTGCTATAACGGCTGTGCTTTACCTATACTGGCGCAGGCTTACGCTGGATTTGGAGCTCTACAAGAGGATTTTTGTGGCTTTTTTACCCACTGGGTTTCTGGGACTTACCTTCTACAGGTTCATAAAAGGGCATCTAATAGGCAATGACTTCGTGGTCGTTGTTGCCCTTATTCTTGGCGGATTTTTTCTTCTGTTTGCAGACAGACTTTGCGAGAGGTCATGCTCATTAAAAGACGTCAAGGAAATGAGTTACCGCAGAGCTTTTGTTGTGGGGCTTTTTCAGAGCCTTGCCATGATACCGGGTGTTTCTAGGTCAGGTGCCACCATGGTGGGCGGTATGTTAATGGGTTTAAACAGAAAAGCCTCTGCGGAGTTTTCTTTTCTGTTGGCGGTTCCTACCATGCTCATAGCCACTGCCTACGATCTTTACAAATCCTACGACAAGTTCCATTTGGATGAGTGGCATGTGTTAGGTCTTGGCTTTTTTACAGCCTTTGTGTTTGCCATGTTAAGCGTTAAGCTTCTTGTGGGCTTTCTTTCTAAACATTCCTTCATCCCCTTTGGGGTTTACAGGATTCTTGTGGGACTTCTTTACGCTTACTTTTTTCTTTGACATCGTTGACGCCCCGCCTAATAATAGCTTCAATACCCTCAAGCATCCCAACACTTCTACACACCCCATAACCCCTCTATACCATCGTAACCTCAACCCATCCACATACCTACGCCACCATCTAAAGCATGCTTCTCAAGCCTTACACCACTCCCTTAAAGCCATCCCTTGAAGGATAAAAAGAAGCTCTTTAAATGCCAAAGCCTTAAATAGTCACTTCTTTCTTTCCATCCCTTCCCAATTTCTTTTATAACTGGCTTTGCGCTTTTCTTGTTTAAACGTCTAATCGTAGTAGCCTTTGTATGATATCATCTGCATGGCATTGAAGCCTAAAGCCTTAGTCTCCTTTGTGGAATTATTCTTTACCAGTTCTCTATGGCACAATGGCTATTGTGTGTTTTTTGCCAGCCACTTTCGTATAAAATGTCCTGCTAATGCTGGTGTAAAGGTGAATCTTTATCCAGCCTTTCATTCTTCTTTTCTTGCCGTGTTTTTATTGAGCTACTTTCCTTTGTTTGTTAATAAGTCTTCTGTTTGTTTGAAGAAGAGTATGAAAAGGGTTGAGGCCTTTGGATGGTTGGAGA